>CAZJQA010000017.1:0-11893 GCA_964548285.1 uncultured Muribaculaceae bacterium | reverse complement strand
AAATTAAGAAAAAACCTCTTTAAAAAAATAAAATAAAAAGGATATTGATTTTTTTATAAATCTATGATAACATATAAACAGTTAATAGAAGAGAGAAGGATAAAGTAAATGTATTGAATTTTTTTGAAGAAAAAAAATTCATTAAATAGTTAGGTCTATGCATTTACATTACTAGTATTAGGATAAAACTTAATATTGGCGGTTGCCTTCCATTTAATTTATCAAGCTATTAACTTATAGTATACTTAGTGGAATCTTGGTAAAGGATTTATTGTATCTGTCAGTACAATAAGTTTGAATTATATCCACAGAAAAAAGGACTCTAAGACAGAAGGGTTCTTTTTTTGGTTTTGAAAGAAAAAAGATTGAGTTTTTAGAAAATAATTGCTAAAATAGAATAAGATAAAAGGTAGGGGCTGATTAATTATGAATACAGAACAAAAAGTAGTTCAAGTAAGATTAGAAGATATTATTCCAAATAGATTTCAACCACGCTTAGCATTTGATGAAGATGGATTAAAAGAATTATCAGAATCAATTAAACAACATGGAATAATACAACCTTTAGTACTTAGAAAATTAGGCAATAAATATGAAATAATAGCAGGAGAAAGAAGATACAAAGCAGCTACTATGGCAGGACTTCAAACAGTACCATGTATCATTTCTAATATAGATGATAACCAAAGTGCTGAAATAGCTCTAGTAGAAAATATTCAAAGAAGAAACCTAACACCAATTGAAGAGGCAAAATCATATAAAAATTTATTAGACAGAGGATATTTAACACAAACTGAGTTAGCGGATAAAATGGGTGTAAGTCAAAGTTCAATTGCAAATAAACTAAGATTACTAAATTTAGCAGATGAAGTTCAAGAAGCTTTATTACAAGAAAAAATAAGTGAGAGACATGCTCGTAGTTTATTAGCTCTACCAAAAGATGAACAAATAGAATGGCTAAAAAAGATTCTATCTAAAAGATTAACAGTAAGACAATTAGATTTAGAAATAAAAAAAGCAAAAGGTGATGGATGGCAAGATATACCATTAGTAAAAGAAAATAACGATATAAATAAAGTTATAGAAAATGCCCAAGATATAAAACCAATATCTTCTTCACCAATAGTAACAGAAGAAAAGAAAGATGAGTCATCTTTTAATATAGGAAGTTTAAAAGAAAATACAACAGGAAAATTCTTTAACTTTCTTGAAGATGAAGCAGCTGATATGAATATGTTAAATAACTTCAATTATTCAAATAATATAAGTGAATCAAAAGATATTGAAGTTCTAGATGATTTTGAAGAAAAATTAACAAGTGATGAAGAAAGAGAACAAGAAAAAATGAATAATAATATAATAGAAGATATGAATAATATTGAAGAAATTAAAGAAGAAATGCCTGAAAATATTATAGATCCAATGGATAGTGCAATAAAGTTAGACCCAAATTATGTTGAAAAACAAATTGAAGAAGAAGGATTGGATTTAAAAACAGCAATAAATGAAATACGTGATTTTGTTAATAAAATGAATGAAAAAGGATTTGAAATGAATCTAGATGAAATAGATTTAGATAATACATATCAAATGACTATTAATATAAAAAAGAAAGATGCAGAAATTTAATCTGCATTTTTATTATTATTAATTACTTCTGTACCTTTAACATAATAAAGAATAGTGTTATTTTTACTATTAGAATTTATCTCACCAGTTATTCCATCTTTAACAACTCCAATGATATTATGTGGTTTAGAATACCAAGTAGGTTCTTTATCTTTTAAATAATCTTCTAATGTATCAATCCAAATATTTTTAGAATTATAACTTGCTGTACCATCTATTTCCAAAGCATCATCATTACCAATCCATATTATCATCATAACATCGGGGTTATAACCGCAAACCCAAGAGTCGGTATTTGTAGTTCCAGTTTTTAAAGAATATTTACGACTCATTTTTGATGCAAGAGATAAAGCAGTAGGTGTAGTATAATCAATATATTGTGAATTAGTGGTTCCAGTTAACATTTCATTTAGAATATAAACATAATTACTATTTAATACATAATCATCTTTCTCTTTGTATTCATATAAGACATTGTTATTACTATCTAAAACTTTTCTTATAAAGTGTAAGTCTTTTTTATTACCCATATTAGCTAAAGTATTATAAGCATTTGCAAAATCAATCATATTAAGTTCTGTAGTGCCTAAAGCAAGAGAAGGGTTATTAGGTAGCTTTTCTTTTATACCTGCTTTATTTGCAGCATTAATCAATACTTCAGTTCCCAAGAAAAGATTAGTTTTAACAGCATAAATATTATCTGAATAAGAAATAGCTGAAGCCATTGTAATATCTTTATTAGCGTAAATTTGGTTATAATTTTGAGGTGAATAAAATGAACCATTATCAAAAGAAAAAGATGTTTTTTCACTTTTAAAAGTCGACGAAGCAGTCATTCCATTTTCTAAAGCTCCATAATATAAAAATGATTTCATAGTACTTCCTACTTGTCTTTTTGCTTTTAAAGCACGATTATATTCACTTTTAGCATAATTAAGACCACCTGTTAAAGAAATTATTTCACCTGTTTTAGGATTTGTAATAATACTTGCAACTTGTAAATTTTGATCTTCACTAATATATTTTAAAATATTTTTTTCCATAATAGTTTGAGCATCGTTATCAAAAGAAGTATATATTTTTAAATTGCCATTTATATCATCTTTAGGAATACTTTTGATTTTACTTAATTCATCAAATACGGCATCTTTATAATACAAAACCATCTGTGAATTATTTTCTTTTCTTTCACCATAAATAGGTATCTCATTTTTAAATAAATTATCATATTGATCTTTAGTAATATACTTATTATTAAGCATAGATAAAGCAACGACTCTTGCTCTTTTAATAGAATTATCATAAGAATAAACAGGATTAAAATTACTTGGATTTTTAGGAATACCAGCCAAAATAATAGCTTCCTCTAAAGTTAAATCTTTACAATTTTTATTGAAATAATATTGACTAGCACTTTCTACACCATAATTTCCTTCACCAAAATTAATCGTGTTTAAATATCCCTCTAATATTTCATCTTTTGAATAATGAACTTCTAATTCTATTGTTAAAAAAGCTTCTTTTATTTTACGACTCCATGTTTGTTCAAAAGTTAAAAATAAATTTTTAACATATTGTTGACTTATTGTTGAAGCTCCAATACGAGTATTGTTTTTTATATTACTAAATAATGCTTTTATAATTCTAAAATAGTCAAATCCAACATGTTTGTAAAAGTTTTTATCTTCCACACTTATTATTGCATTAATTAAATAAGGAGAAATATCATTAATACCAACCCAATTACTTTCTTCATTACCTTGAAACATTAAGTTTTCATTCTTATCATATATAAAATATTTACCTGCATTTTTTATTTCAAGACGAGGTGAAAAGAAAGCATAGACATAAATTGCTCCAACAATAGTAAATAAAGATAATATAACGAATAAAAATCTTTTAAGTAGCTTTTTCAAAGGATTCACCCTTTATTATTATGAAAATAATTATAAAAATTATAATCTAAAAATGTAATTGCAAATAGATTGCTTGTATGATAACATTTTAAAAGAAATGGGGAATAGACATGTTAGAGAAATATTTAAAGGTGTTAATTGTATCAATGATACCATTAATAGAATTAAGAGGAGCAATACCATATGCAACATATCTTAATTTACCAATTATACCATCATATATAACAGCAATCATTGGAAATATGCTACCTGTACCATTTATATATTTTTTTGCTCGTAAAATAATTATATGGGGAAGTAATATAAAATATATAAATAAAATATGCCAATGGATTTTAAAAAAAGGAGAAAAAGCTGGAAAAAAACTTGAAAAAGGCGGTCATGGAACATATATAGCATTATTATTATTTGTTGGAATACCTCTTCCTGGAACAGGAGCCTGGACTGGAACGCTAGCAGCGTCAATACTTAATATGGATTTTAAAAAAAGTGTAGCATCAATAATATTAGGAGTATTACTAGCAGGCATAATAATGTTACTAGTATCATTAGGAGTATTAAATATAATTTAATATGAAAACATTAGATTTAAAGTTAATAACAGACAACAATATTACAATTGATAAAAAAAGAGTGCCATATAAAGTAGAAAATAACGTATATACATTTATTATTGATAAATTAACCCATAGACTAGATATCACCAATGAGACCTTTCTAAGAGAAAATGATGATTATTCCTTCTTTTTAGATATAAAAAATAAAAAAAGTGAATTATTTTTAAAAAAAGAAAATTATTTGTTGCAAGTTAAAGTAGAATATGCTATTCTTTTGACGAACCAAAAAGGGTTTGAAATTGACTATCTTATTGAAACACAAGATGAAGTAAATAAATTATATCTCAATCTAGAAGGTGAACTATGATAAATGAAATAATTGAAAGTAAATTATCTTTTATTTTTAAAGAATTAAATTACAATATAGATATTAAAATAATAAAATCTAATCGTGAAGATTTAGGAGACTATCAATATGATGGTCTATTTAAACTTGCTTCAATGTTACATAAAAGTCCTCAAGAAATAGGCGAAGAAATATCAAAAAAATGGAATGAAGAATATGCTAATATTGCCATATCAAGTTTTTCTTTTCCAGGATTTATAAATTTTAAACTAACTGATGAATTAATAAATGAATCTTTAAATTATATGAATAGCAATCCTAAGTATGGTTTAAAAATACCTAAAAAAGAAACATATGTTATTGATTATGGTGGACCAAATATAGCTAAGCCACTTCATGTAGGTCATTTAAGAAGTGCAATTGTTGGTGAATCAATAAAAAGAATTATTAAATATATGGGACATGAAGTTATTTCAGATGTTCACTTAGGAGATTTAGGACTACAAATTGGAGAAGTTATTTATGGGTTAATAGAAGAAGGAAAATCTATTGATGAGATAGATATTAATACCCTTGAAAGAATCTATCCATATGTAAGTAAATTATGTAAGGAAAATGAAGAAATAAAAGAAAAATGTGCCCAAATCACTAAAGAACTACAGAATAATAATCCATTATATGTAAAATATTATGAAAAGATAAAAGAAGTATCAATAAAAGATATAAAAAGAATATATGATTATTTAGATGTTTCCTTTGATTATTGGTACGGTGAATCAGATTCATATAAATATATAACTAAAACAACAAAGATGCTAGAAGATAAGAAATTATTACAAAATAGCGAAGGTGCTAAAGTAGTTGATGTTAGAGATGAAAATGATACTAAAGAATTACCACCATTTATTTATCAAAAAAGTAATGGAGCATATTTATATAGTACAACAGATCTTGCAACAATTATTGAACGTTTAGAAGATTTTAAACCAGATAATATCTTATATGTTACAGACAATCGTCAAGCACTTCATTTTAAATCATTATTTAGAGTGTGTGAAAAATTAGGAATAAAAACAAACTTTGTTCATTTACCATTTGGAACAGTTAATGGAGTAGATGGTAAACCATTTAAAACAAGGGAAGGTAAAGCTCCTAAATTAGATGAGTTATTTAAAGAAACTAAAGAAGCTTTTAAAAAGACAAATCCAAAGAATGAAAATATGAGTGAAAGCGATTTAGATATTATTGTTAATTCTATATTAAAATTTGCGGATTTACAAAATAATCGTGAAAAAGACTATATATTTGATATTAATAAATTTTCAAAAGTAATTGGCAAAACAGGACCATATATTCTATATACTTATTTGCGATTAGAAAGTATATTAAAACAAGAAAATATTAATGACACTATTATGACAGAAAAAACATTTAATGAATATGACCGTAAATTAAGAATTAAATTATTAGAGTTAACAAATACTCTTGAAGAAGTATATAAGGATTTTTTACCATCAACTTTGTGTAATTACCTATATGATTTATGTGTGCTTGCTAACTCATTTTATGAAAATAATCATATTAATACATTAGAAAATGAAAAATTAAAAAATAATTGGTTAATATTATTACAATTAGTTAATAATATTTTAAAAGATATGTTAAACTTATTAAGTATTAAAATACCTAATAAAATGTGAGGGAGAAATTATGAAATTAAAAGACTATAAAAAAGAAGATTTAGAATTAATGACATATGATGAAATTGCTTATCTTATATTAGAAAGTTCTAAAAAGAAAATGAAAATAAATGAATTATTTAAAAAAATCTGTGATTTATTAGATATGAGTGAAGATGAATACTTAGAACAAATAACAGAATTTTTTGAAATGTTATCAACTAATAATAAATTTATTTTATTAGAAAATGGATTCTGGGATTTAAGATCACGTCATAGTGAAAAATTAGTTATTGAAGAAGACGATGAATACGAAGAAATTGAAGAAGATAACGAAAATGAAGAAAATCAAGAAGAAGATAATGAAGATGAATACTATGAAGAACAAGATGATGATGATTCAGATCTAAAAGATTTAGTAATAATAGATGAAGAGGAAGAAGAATAATTTCCTAGAAAGGAAAAAGAGATGATAGAAAGATTAGAAAGTATCTTAAAAAGATATGAAGAGGTAACAGCCTTATTAAGTACTGAAGAAGTAATAACTGATTTTAAGAAAGTAACTAAATTATCCAAAGAACAAAGTGATT
Organism: uncultured Muribaculaceae bacterium; assembly: GCA_964548285.1. Classification (GTDB taxonomy): domain Bacteria; phylum Bacillota_I; class Bacilli_A; order RF39; family UBA660; genus Ventrenecus. The sequence goes on along the minus strand of CAZJQA010000017.1, from coordinate 5,176 downwards.
TAAAAGAAATTGTCCTAAAATACCAAGAATATAAAGATACTTTAGAACATATAGAAGAAGCAAAATCACTTGTAAACAATGAAGAATTTAAAGAGCTAGCTTCAATTGAACTAGAAGAGAATAATCAAAAATTAGAAAAAATAAATCATGAATTAGAAATATTATTAATTCCTAAAGATGAAAACGATGGCAAAAATGTTATTATGGAAATAAGAGGTGCTGCTGGTGGAGACGAAGCAAATATTTTTGCTGGAGATCTTCTTCGTATGTATACTTATTATGCTGAAAAACAAAATTGGAAAATTGAAATTACTCATTCAATAGAAGGAACATCTGGAGGATATTCTCAAGTAGAGTGCATTATTAAAGGAGATAATGTTTATTCTAAATTAAAATATGAAAGTGGTGCTCATCGTGTACAAAGAGTGCCTGTAACCGAAACACAAGGAAGAGTTCATACTTCAACAGCAACAGTTTTAGTGATGCCAGAAGTAGAAGATGTTGATATAGATATATCAGAAAGTGATTTAAAAATAGATGTATATCATTCAAGTGGTGCAGGTGGACAATCAGTTAATACATCAAATTCAGCAGTTCGTATTACATATTTACCAACAAATACAGTGGTTACATGTCAAAATGAACGTAGCCAATTAAAAAATAAAGATATGGCAATGAAGTTGTTAAAAATTAAACTATATAATGAAATGGAAGAAAAAAAATTAACAGAATTAGGACAAGAACGTAAATCAAAAATTGGTACAGGTGATCGTTCAGAAAAGATAAGAACATATAATTATCCACAAAATAGAGTAACAGACCATCGTATAGGTTTTTCAATTATGTCACTCGACAAAGTTATGGACGGCGATCTAGAACCAATTATAGAAGCTTTAATAACTGAAGATTTAAAAAGAAAATTAGCTGGAAATGAATAATTATACTGATAATGATTTAAAACTGTTAAGAGAAAAATATCCAAATAATTTAGATGAAGCGATAAACAAAATCAATAATAATTATCCAGTTCAATATTTAATTGGAAATGTTGATTTTTATAATATCAATTTAAATGTAGATGAAAGAGCATTAATTCCTCGATTTGAAACCGAATATTTAGTAGAAAAATTAATAAAAAGATTAAAAAAGATTAAGGTAAAACTTAACATAATAGATTTAGGAACTGGAAGTGGAGCTATTGCCATATCATTAAAGAAAAACTTAGATTGCAATATGACAGCATTAGATATTAACAGTGAGACGTTAAATCTTACAAAAGAAAATATAGAAAAAAATAATGTTGAAATAACACTTATAAACAATGATATGTTAGATGAAAATCTAGAAGGATATAATATAATTGTAAGTAATCCTCCTTATGTGAGTGAAAATGATGAAGTATCATTAAATACAAAGTATGAACCTCAAATAGCTTTATATGCGAAAGAAGATGGCTTCTATCTATATAATGAATTAATTAAAAAGATTTCAAAATTAAGAAAAAAACCTTTATTAATAGCTTTTGAAATTAATGAAAGACATCGTCAATTATTTATAAATATCCATAAGGAATACTTAAAAGATTATAAATTAGAAATCGAACAAGACTTATGTGGAAAAGATCGATTTGTATTTTTTACAAAAAATGAATAAAAATATTAAGTTATAAACATAAAAGAAGTGGTGATAATATGAAAAAGGTAGTCATCCTTCTTTTTTTACTTACATTTTTAGTAATTAATTATAAGCATAATGAAATAGTAATTCCCGATGATGCTATTCGTATGCGAATAATATCTAGCGATAATAGTTTAAATGCAACTAAAACGAAACTTCAAGTTAAAAATAGTTTAGAAGAATATTTGAACTCATTGATGGTTAAATCACATTCACAAAGTGAAGCATATAAAATATTAAATGATAATTTAACGAATATAAGTGATAAAATAGGTAATATTACAAATGATTTTGAAATATCTTTAGGAAAAAATTATTTTCCTGAAAAGGTATATAATGGTGTAACTTATAAAAGTGGTTATTATGATTCTTTAGTAATAACTTTAGGTAATGGAACAGGTAAAAACTTTTGGTGCGTGATGTATCCTCCATTATGTTTAATAGATTCAAAAGAATCACAAAATGTTAACTATAAATTTTTATTAAAAGAGGTATTAGAAAAATATAAAGCATAATTTTATTATTAATCCATATATTATAATGGAGAGAATATGATAAATTATCTAAATATTATATTAGTAGCTATAGGCCTTAGTATGGATACATTTTCTCTTTCAATATCTTTAACAACAACAAAGATAAAAAGAAAATTATCCATCTTTTTTTGTATATCTGTAGGTATATTACATTTTATAATGCCCCTTATAGGAGGATTTATAGGGGATAACCTAATAAATATCATAAATATAAGTTCCAATAAACTTTTAGGTATAATACTATTATTACTAAGTATTGAAATTGCCTTATCTAAAGAAGATAATAAATTTGAGTTAAACTATATAAGTATGTTTTTATTGGCAATAAGCGTTTCAATTGATGCATTTACAGTTGGATTTGGTTTACAAGCCTTTATTGTTGACCGTTTAAGCATATTATTTATATTTTTAATAGTTAGTATCATATTTACTTCGATAGGACTTTTCTTAGGAAAATTAATAGAAAAATTGGTTAAAAATAATTCAAAATATATTGGTAGTTTAATTCTTCTTATTATGAGTATTATTCATTTATGTAAATAACCCTTTAAAAAAAGAGAATTTTTTGTTATAGTTAAATTACAAAAGGATGATTATTATGAAAAAAATAGTTATAAACGGTGGAAAAACTTTAAGTGGAACAATTGAAGTATCAGGAGCAAAAAATAGTGCGGTTGCCTTATTACCAGCATCTATTTTATGTGATGAATATTCTGATATATACAATGTGCCTAATATCACAGATAAAAATGCTTTAGTTGATATTATAACTTTATTAAATGGTAAAGTTGAAGAAAAAAATGGTGGATTACGTATAGATACTCATGATATTAAATCAGTACCTATACCAAATGAATTATCAAGTAAATTAAGAGCATCATATTATTTTATTGGATCTTTATTAGGAAGAAATCATCATGTAGAAATATCTTTCCCAGGAGGATGCCAGATAGGTGAACGTAAAATTGATTATCACTTAAAGGGATTTAAAGCTCTAGGCGCTACGGTGGAAGAAAAAAATGGAATGTTTTATGTTAATGCTGATGAATTAATAGGAACTAAAATATATTTGGATTTTGCAAGTGTAGGTGCAACAATTAATATAATGCTAGCGGCAGTTAAAGCTAAAGGAACAACCGTCATTAGAAATGCTGCAAAAGAACCGGAAATAGTAAATATTGCAACATATTTAAATAATATGGGAGCTAAAATATCGGGAGCTGGAACAAGTAAAATTACAATTATAGGTGTTGAATACCTTCATAAAAGTATGATTGAGGTTATACCTGATAGAATTGAAGCAGGAACATATCTTATTGCCGGAGCTTTAATAGGAAAAAATTTACGTATAAAAAATGTAATTCGTGAGCATTTAATAGCCTTAATATCAAAATTAACTGAAATGGGATATAATTTTGACATGAAAGAAAATGAGATTACTATCTCTGCAATTGATAAACCAAAAAATGTAAGTATTACAACTCTAATTTATCCTGGATTCCCGACAGATTTAGCTCAACCAATGACAACTTTATTAACTAAATGTCATGGTACAAGTTATCTTGAAGAAACAATATATAGTAATAGAATGGGTCAAGTACCATCTTTAAATAAAATGGGTGCTAATATTAAAGTGGAAAATAATCGTGCTTTTATAACAGGACCTACCGATTTAAATGGTGATGTAGTTGAAGGAACAGATCTTCGTTGTTGCGCTTCTCTTGTCTTAGCAGGACTTATTGCAAATGGTGAAACCACAGTTTTAAATGTTGAACATCTTCTTAGAGGGTATGAAAATATTGTAGAAAAATTAACAGCCGTCGGTGCGGATATAAAACTTATAGACTAACTAGTAAAGTATATAGTACTAGTTTTTTTCATATAATTACATAGGTGAATTAATGAAAAAAATCATTATAATAACATTAATATCCTTTCTATTATCTTTAGTAATTTTTAAAATGAATTATAAACCAGAATTTCATTTAAGAACACTAGGAGATTCTATATCACTAGGAACATCATTTTATAATAATTATATTTACAATTATAATGATTATCTATATGATAAACTAAAAAATAAAAAACCAAATATAACTTATAAAACTTACTATAGCAAAAACAATATGACATCGTTAGAACTTTTATTAAAATTAAAACAAAATTATCAAGATTATGATGAAAGTATTATACAATATGTCAGTAAAGCTAACATTTTAACAATAGCTATAGGAATGGATGAAATACAAGATTGTAACCCAACAACTTACCTTAATAATATAGAAGAAATTTTTAAAATAATAAGATATTATAATCACCATGATATTTATTTTATTAGTTTATTTAATACAGATAATATAAAAGTAAATGAAATTAATAAAGAATTAAAAAATAAGTGTTCCAAGTACAATATTAATTATGTAGATATAGAAGATATAGCATTAAATAAGAAGTATATATATAAAGAAATATATCTCACAACCAAAGGACATAAATATATTGGTGAAACAATAATAAATAGAATAAATTATAAATAGTTACAAAAAAGAAAAAATATGTTAAAATAACTCTCGTTAGTGAGGGAATAAAATGAAAATTATTACTGGTAATAGTGTTTACGTACAATTAAAAGATTTAAAAGTAATAGATAAACTAAATATGACAAGTAGTAAAATACAACTAGATATGATATCAACAAATGATAATGAATTTATTAAAATTGAAGATAATGAGAATAAAAAATTTATTCAAAATCAAGAATGGATACTTGATTATATGACAACTAGAATTTTATCTGAAGAAGGATTATTTTTAGAATGTTATGATAATCGAATTGAAAAATATAATTTAGAGAATAATAGTCAATTATCTAAGGAAGAAATTGCTAAAAAAATATATTTATTAAATTATAAATTTGATAATTTAATAAGATATTATTGGTATAAAAAAGGACTAATAAAATC
>CAZJQA010000016.1:5862-11905 GCA_964548285.1 uncultured Muribaculaceae bacterium | reverse complement strand
CATTCATATACTTTTAATAATTTAGATAGAGGTATAAATATAAAATATAACTATAACCAAAATGATATAGTATTATCAAAAATGATTAAAGAGTGTTTTAATGAAGTAAATATTCAAGATAATAATCAGTATATTAGAATAAATACAAGTAACGAATGTAAAGCTTTTAAAAGATATTCTTTATTAAATAATATTAATATATATATAAAAACAGATTTAAAGGTAATATATAGTAATGCTGATAGTGTTAATGGTAATACATATATATGGAATATAGATAAAAATAATTATAATAGTAATAATATTTCTGTAACTTTATACAATGATAATAAGGGTATTGGGGATAATAAAAAGGAAGAAATAGAAGAGAAACCAGAAGAAAAGAAAGAATTTAAGTTAAATATAGTTCTAGTTATAGTTGCTATTATTATGGTCGGTTTACTATTTTTGTTAGTATTTTTTGTCCAAAAAGGAGAAAAAGATAAATATTAATAGCATTTTTCTCTTTATATTGTTATAATTTATGTAAGGTGGTTTTAGATGAAAAGATTTATTGGTCTTATTATATTATTATTAAATATATGTTTTATTGATACAGTTTTTGCACTTGATGAAAGTATTTGTAATAATGCAAGTAATGAGTGTGCTATTTGTTCATATCATTATGAAGGATATGCTCTTAAACAAGATTTTGACTTTGCAGTAACATATGAAGATAATGGTAATGTTAAATTTGTAAGCAAACCTGAAAATTTTAGTAATTATGGGAATGATTATGTATTCAAATTAATACCAGAAGATTTTGTTGATTATAAAAATAATAAACTTGTTTGTCCAACAATTTATTATAATACTGAAGAGGTTAATGATAATTTTAAATTTACATTTAGTATGACAGATAAATATACTCCATTAAAAGTTAGTGATTCTTATAACAATAATAAGAGTAGTGTGACAGGAACCGTTAAAAAATGTAATGCTAAGATATTAGATAATCATAATCTCAGTCATCATTTGGTTTGGGAGTACGATAGTGATACAAAAGATGTGAAATTCTACGAAACTTCAGGAGATTGGACATTTGAATATCTAAGAGGTAGTGAAGATATTAGTTACTTTGCACAAGATTGTAATTCACAAAAATTGTTTTTGAGTTGTGATAATTCCGAAAAAACTTGTGCGGTTACATTAACTAGTACGATTATTTCTGATGGCACTAGAGGAAGCAATCCGACTTCAAATGAAACAGAACTTGATGAAAAACATGATAACGAAAACCAAACTCGTGAGGTATTGTCAGTTGAGTCACTTTGTAAATTTAGTGATAATTGTAATATTAATATAGCTAATTTTTGTAAACAGGGTAATATTAGTAAAACTTTAAGATTCTTAGGATGGATATTCTTCCTTCTTAAAGTATTAGTACCATTAATTATTATAGGTATGGGTATTAAAGATTTATTTGATGTAATAGTTTCAGGTAAAGAAGATGTTGCAAGTAAAAAAATTAAAAGTTTAGTTACAAGAATTGCGATTGGTGTTATTATATTCTTGTTGCCTGGTATAGTAGATTTCTTATTTAATACTATTACGGATATTACAAAATCTGATGGTTTAAGTGGAATGAATAATTGTAAGACTTGTATTCTAAATCCAGGAGATTGTTATACAGAAGGGGAGTAAATTATGAGTAATATGTTTTTAATTCAAGAAGTATCAAATATATCTTCAATATGCACTTTGGATTCATATAAAACTATTGTTAAACTTATAGGTATTTTAATGCAATGGGTATGTGTATTTGTTCCTATAGTAATAATAATTTTTGGAGTAAAAGATTTATATAGTGTTATTGCTGGTAAAGGAACTGATGAAACCCTTAATAAATCTATTAAATCAATTGTTATACGTATAGTTGCAGGTGTTGGTATATTTTTACTACCTGGTATTGTAACTTTTGTTTTAAGTTGGGTTAGCACATGGAGTGAATACGAATCAAGTTTTGATGTATGTACTAAGTGCGTATGGAATAAGGATTGTTAGGAGGATATATGAAAAAGTTATTAAGTTTTATTCTTATATTTGTATCATTTATTGGAATTGTAAATGCCGCTCCAAATTACTATTATAAAGGTGATGATGGTGCTTATTATTTATGTGAAGGTAATAAATGTTTTCCAGTAAATATTGGTGAAAGTAATACAATATTTGATTTAAATAAAGGTATGATTAATTATCAAGGAACAGTTTATTACTATAATTCAGCAAAAGAAAAAGAATATCAACAAACTACTTATGGAAAAACAAGAATGTATTTTTATTATAATGGAAGTAGATATGTATTATGTGATGATGATAATAATTGTCATAGTTATACAATTGGTCAATTAACTAATAAAGAAGCGATTATCTATTCTTCTGAAATTAAAGTTCCATCAAATGTTGCCCCAGGAGTTTATCAATCATATTATTTAAATTCAAGTAAAAGTAGTGTTCCAAGTGGAGAAAATAATAGTGGTACAAATTCTTCAAATGTTTCATTAGATGAATCACCATCATGCAAGAAATTAAAAGAGCCATTAATGTTTATTGGTAGAATAGTTAATGTTATTAAAATATTAATACCAATAATTCTAATTGGATTAGGAATGTTAGATTTATTTAAAGCTGTAACTGGTCCAAAGGAAGATGAAATCAAAACTTCTGCAAGAAGATTTGCTCTTCGTTTAGTAGCCGCTATTGCGATATTCTTCTTACCAACTATTGTAAGTGTAGCATTTAATTTAGTTGATTCATGGAGATCAGTTAAAACTGAATTTAATGCTTGTGCCAAATGCATCTTAAATGTAAAGGAATGTGAGTAGTATGAAAAAGAATATTTTAAGAATACTTTTATTAGATTTAATGTTATTTGCGGGTTCTAGTGTTTCAGCATTAGAATGTTCTACAACTACTGGACTTGGACCAACATTTATTTTTATAGGACATGTTATTCGTTTTGCTAAGATTTTAATTCCTATTGTCATAATTGGTTTTGGAGTTAAAGATTTATTTACTGCTGTTACAGGTTCAAAAGATGATGATATAAAAAAGGCAGCAAAAACTTTAGGAATAAGAATTGCAGCAGGTGTAATGATTTTCTTCTTACCAGCTATAGTTGATTTAGTATTTGGATGGGTATCTGAATGGGGTAAGTATGAAAATGATTATAATGCATGTTTTAAATGTATTTGGGATGTATCAAGTTGTACAACTAAAACTGAATAATCGATAAGATTGTTCTTTTTTTTTTAATTATAATTTGATAAAATTATAAAGGAAGAAAGTGATTAAAATGAAGTACTTAAAATGTTTATTATTAATATTAATTGTTAATATTTTAGCCATTAATAGCGTATATGCTCTAGAATCAACAAATATCAATTCTAATGTTGGTACAATAGGTGGAGAGATTACCGGTACTGGTGAAGATGAATTTGATGGAGGATTTAATAGCCATATTAAAACAAGCGATGATGCAAATGATTGTCGAGGAATATTAGTAAAAAAGAATGGTGATTTAAATAGTTTTGGTTTGTTTTTACAAACAATATTTAATCTCATAAAAGTATTAGCTTTAGTTTTATTTATTCTTTTATCTACTAAAGACTTAGCTTTATTGATTACAAAGAACGAAATTGATACCAAAAAGACTCTAAATGTTATTTTAAAAAGAGGTGGTATTTCTATACTTATATTCTTACTACCTTTTATACTTGATATTTTATTACATTTATTTGGTTTATATAACTTATCTAGTTGTGGTATTAGTTGAAGTAGTGTATAATTATTGTTAAGGATTAAGTGATTTTATGAAAAGGCTTTTTTTGTTTATTTTTCTTTTGATTATTAATATAAATGTAGTTAATGCTTCATGTAAACCTGAAGCTCTAAAAGAAGTTTATTATTGCCAATATAACTATAAAGTTGGATATTGTTACAATCAATCTTTTGGCGGAGCGGGATGTATGCCAACATCATATTCAATGCTAATTGCTAATTTATATGATTCAAGTTTTACACCTTTAAATATGAGAAATTACATTTGTGAAAATCAATCAATAAGAGATGTTATAAGAGGTAGTGGTGGAGATGACAAGGGAAGTGCTTCTTCTATGTTTGAATATAGTGATTTTGCTAGCAGATATACTTTAACTTTTACAAGAATAGTTAGTGCTGGTGGTTCTATTGATATAAATGAGGTTAAGGAAATATTAAAAGGCGAAGATATGATTATTGCATCAATTACATGCAACAGTGGATCTGAATGTGCTTTTACTAAGAACATGCACTATATTGTTTTATCTAATGTTACAGAAGATGGCAAGATTGTTATTTTAAATCCTAGTACTAGTTATGGAACTAATTGTCCTGGACCACAGGCATATACTGATGATGTAATTATGAAGAATATTACAAACGGACATATTAACCAAGGTATGTGGAGAGTATCAAGTACTAATACAAACTGTAGTAATGTCAAATCTAACGGAAGTAGAAGTAGTGGTGGAGTTTCTAATAATGTTACAGTGCCAAACGAGGGTGAAGTTAACGATACGGTGCCAGATTTTAAAGTTGTTACATCAGATAAACTTCTTGAGTGTAATTCACTATTTGGAGATGAAGATGATCCAAATCCTCTAGGAAAATTTGTTCAAGATTTATGTAACTTTATAAAGATTATGACACCAGTACTAGTAATTGTTTTAAGTAGTATAGAATACATTAAAGCTTTAACTAATAATGATGCCAGTGATATGAAAAAAGTTAATGCACGTATATTAAAGAGAATTGTAATTGGAATTATTATTTTCTTATTACCATTCTTACTAGATTTATTATTCCATTTATTTGGATTATATAATTTATCTAGTTGTGGAATTAAATAATATATTGTATAATTATTTAGTAATAATAAGTTTATTTAAAACGTTTATATAAAAGTTTAGGAGGTGTTTTGATGTTCGGTAATTTTATTAATAATATGTTTCAAACAATAATGTTAACTATTGATAGCGTTATATATCACTTTGCTGCTATGTGTTACCAATTGTTTATATATTTAGCATCAGCACGAATTTTTGATGATGAATTCTTTTCAAATTTTGCTAATAGAATATATGTTATTCTAGGCGTTTTCATGTTATTTTATCTGGCTTATGCCTTATTAATATCTTTAATTGACCCAGATAAATTACAAAAAGAAACAGCAGGTATTGCTAAAAACTTAGTTATATCATTAGTTTTACTAGGATTTTTACCTTCTATTTTTACGTATGCATATCGTTTACAAAATTATATTCTTTCATCAAATTTATTAGGTGCTTTAATATTAGGACAGGATATTGTAGAAATTGATGATACAGGATATGTTGATTCTAATCAGTTTAATAATGGTTCCAATGATGAAAGTGATCCTAATGGAATGATATCATTTGGTGATACACTTGCCTTTTCGGTAATGAATGTTTTCATCAATCCAGATAACTATAATGTCGCTTTTGATGGACGTAATGATTTTAACTGGCTTGATTATAAAAAAAATGTTTTATTATATGGTAATTATGATGGCTTAGGAGGACTTGCTTCAAGTATTACTAGTTCCGAAATTATGGTTTATAAAAGTGGAGATAATGGAAATACTTCTGAAACAATAAAAGATTCAGTAAAATATAGTGTTTTAATTTCAACAGCAGTTGGAATTGGGTTAATTTATATTCTATTAACATTTACTTTAGATTTAGGTGTACGCGTATTTAAGTTGGCTTTTTTACAACTAATCGCGCCAATTCCTATTATTATGAGAATTATTCCATCAAAAAAAGGAACTTTTGATAAATGGTTAAAAATGTCTTTAGCTACTTATTTAGAAGTTTTTATAAGAGTTGGAATTATGTATATTGCAGTTTACTTTATAAATGCCTTCTTTAATGGCAACCGATTCCTAGATTTATGGAAATCAGGCATGATAGGTAAATTTGCTGTTGTTGTATTAATATTTAGT
>CAZJQA010000016.1:0-5852 GCA_964548285.1 uncultured Muribaculaceae bacterium | reverse complement strand
GAAGCTCTTGGATTTAATACTGACGCTCTTAAATTTACATCTAAAGATAAAGGCGTTCTTGGTAAAATCCTTAATGGATCTATTGGATTTGGACTTGGAGCAACAACAGGTGCACTTGGTGCTGGATGGACAGCAATGGTTAACAAAGGTAATATAGGTCAAGCATTAAGCTACGGATTCCTAAAAGGTGGTAAAGCCGGAGGATTACAATTTAATAGTCAAAGAAATGGATTATATACCAAGTATGGTTTGAAAGGACCTGCTGGATGGTTTGGTGGAAGATCATGGGCCGCTACTAGCGCTGATAAATTTGAAAATGATTTACAAAACGAATTTGCTAAACCTGATTCAGGTACTAACTCAAAATGGTTACGTAATGCTGAACAAGGTATGGGATTCCAAAACACTTTAACTGCAAGTGTTGAAAAAGTTAATAATTTACGTGATGCTGAAAGTAAATATCGTGAAGGTTCTGGTGGAATTAAAGCATTAACTCAAAGAATTAATAGCACTAAAGCAAATGGAGAACTACTTAAGAATCGCAAAACTGATGTTGAAAATAGAATCAGACAACAACTTATTGCAGAATCTGAATATTATAGAGACAGAGCTGCTGCACAAGGAGATGCTGCAGATGTATTAAGATGGAATTCTGAGATTGAACAATTAAGAAATGGTGTTAATACAACTAGTTATAATGACAGAATTTCATCACTTAGAACATCCAACACAGGTGATGGAGCTATCTTGAATCAATTAGATAGAAATATTACTCAAAACGAACAAAGCTATCAAAGATTATCTGCTAATTTAAATACTGTTGTTAATAATATGAACAGTGATGAAGATGTTATTGCTGCTAGAAATAAAGTTAAGAATATGCTTAAAGATGTTGAAGTTAAAGATGGCGATTACGATCAATATGAAGCTCTTACAAATTTAAGCGAAGCAGATTTAAGAGAAAACATTGCTATGAAGGATGCACGAAGAGATTACTCTCGTTTAAATTCTGAATATAATGATCGCTTAACATTAGAGACTAAAGAAAGAAATGAAGCTGCAGATAAAGAATGGCTTAGAGGAGAAGAAGGTCGTCACTTTGTTGCTGGTATAGAAGCTGCTAATAAAAGAGGAAATAAAGGTTCTTCATCAGGTGGCAATGATAAAAAGTCTAAATAATAATAAAAGGGGAATGATATATGAATAAATATTTGATACCGGCTAATACAAAGAAATCTCAATTGATATTGGGTTTCTTTACAGTTATTGATCTAATAATATTTGGATCGGGAGCATTTATTACGTTTACATTGTTGTTTATATTTAGAAATTTGGATTTTCAATCAGCAATATTAGTATTGCTTCCGGTTTTGATATCAGGTTTTCTTGTAATACCTGTTCCAAATTATCATAATGTATTACAATTAATAACCAATATTGTTATGTTTACAATAAATAGAAAAAGATACTATTGGAAAGGTTGGAGTAATTACGATGGCAAAGAATAAAAAGGAAGAATTATCTAGCAAATGGACTGAAGATTGGATACCAATCAAAGGTATTATGAATGGTATGATTCAATTAGAAACAGGTGAGTATGTTACAGGTATCAAGGTATCACCTCGTAATATATTCATTTTGGATCCATCAACACGAGATAATGTTATATATAATTTAAGAAACTTCTATAATTCAATTAGTTTTGAATTCTGGTTAGTCGTGGCAGATAGACCAGTTGATATAAATGTATATTTATCTCAATTACAAATTTTATATAATAAATCTAATAATCAGGTAACTCGTAAATTAATTACTGAAGATATAAATAAGGCTAATATGTTTATGAGTGCTGAGTATAACGTAGTTGATACAGAATATTATATTTTATTTAAAGAAAAGAGAATGGATTTAGTACAAAAAAAATTACATTCATTAATTAGTAACCTTGCTAATGCAGGATTAAATAGTGTTCAAACATCTAATAATGATTTAAGAGTTATTTTGGATAATTTCTTTAATGGTGGAAGTCCAACTACTTTCAGTGGAATGGTAGGTGTAAGATAATGAATATAAAGGCTCAGTTAGCTCCTAAAGGAGTAGAATTTAAACCAACAGAATTTATGATGAGTGGAAAATATTGTACAATTTTTACTATTGTTTCATATCCTAAATTTGTTGATCAAGGATTTTTAGCTAACTTAACTAATATTTCAGGAATAAAAGTAGTTGCAAAACATATTCCAATTGAATTATCTACTTTACAAAGAATGATTAATAAAGAGATAGCCGATTTAAAAATGCGTTATCAAAGTGAAAATGATAAAACAGTTCAAGAAAAAATTAGACAAGACTATGAATCATTGGAACAATTTATTTCCATGTTAGTTGCTACTCAAGCAAGAATTTTTGATTTTCAATTACATGTTTTAATATCTGCCGATACTAAAGATGAACTTGAAAACAAAAAAATGCAAGTTCGTAACTTTATAGACGCTTTAGGTATGCGTGGTATTGCCTTAATGTTTGAACAAGAAAAAGTTATTAAATCAATGGTTCCTATATTTCCTAAACAAGATATAGAAAATAGAATTGGAACACCAATTCCATCTGTAACAATCGCAGCAATGTATCCTTTCATATTTGATAGCATAAAAGATCCAGGAAATAGTACATTACTTGGTGTTGACTTTTCTGGAGGAGTTATATTATTTAATCAGTTCTTATATCAGATAAAAAAGGAAAGTAATCGTACAAATGCTAATATGATTATTTTAGGTTCTTCTGGTTCTGGTAAATCAACAGCGGCTAAGTTATTATTAAGAAGTCATTTACGTAATGAATCAAAAATAGTATGTATTGATCCAGAAGGTGAACTTGAAGAAATGACTAAGAACTATGGAGGAGATTTCCTAGATCTTGGTAAGGGTGGAGAATTTGGAATGGTAAACCCTTTAGAAGTTGTTATTGATGCTGATGAATCTGAAATTGCAGAAGGTTTAGGTTATACTGTTTTAACTCGTACATTTCAACAATTAAAAGCGTTTATGAAGTATTATTCTCCAGATATTGAAGAAGATGTTTTAAATATGTTTACTGAAGTTGTAACAGATACATATAAACGTTATAAGATTGATTATGATACAGATTTCACTAAATTTACAAGTGAAGATTATCCAACTTTTGATGATGTTTATGCTACTATTAGAGGAAGATTATTATCTATGACAGAAAAAACTCATGAAAGAGATGTCATGGAAAGATTAGAATTAAAGATTCGTCCTCTAGTTAGAGAATTAAAATATTATTTTGATGGACATACAACACTTAGCATTAACAGTGATTTTATAGTATTTAATATCAAAGAGTTAATGAATGCTGATGAAAATGTTCGAAATGCATTATTCTTTAACATCTTAAAATATGCCTGGGGTTTATGCTTAGACCCAAGCGTAAATACTGTAATGTATGTAGATGAAGCTCATGTATTATTATCTACACGTAATGAGTTAGGTGCAGAATTCTTAGCAAATATTCAAAGAAGAAGTCGTAAGTATAATACAGGAACAATTATTGTTACTCAACAACCAACAGACTTTGCAGCTCCAAACTTAATAATGCATGGTAAAGCCATATTTGATAATGCATCTTACTATTTAGTAATGGGATTAAAAAAACAAGCTGTTGAAGATTTATCTAAATTAATAGATTTAAATGAAAATGAAGCTGATAGTATTAAATACTATAACCAAGGTGATGCATTATTCGTATGTGGTAATAGAAGAATGCGTATTAAAATATTACTTACTCAAGAAGAACTTGATTCCTTTGGTTCTGGTGGAGGCCTATAAAAGAAATGTTCATCATTTCTTTTTTTATGTTCTATTGTTTATAAACCTAAACTTTCTTATTATTAATTCCTATTATCCCACCTATAGAGCCTGATAATATCAAAGTCATATAATAGATTAATTTTGAAATACTATAGTTAGTTCTAAAGAACAATAAATTCATAAATATTAAAAAAAACAATAACGATAAACTTATTTTTAAACCTTCTTTAAATCCTTTATAAGTGCTTTTAAGGCCAAATTTAATACCTACATATAGGAAGAAAAGATTCATTAGAATAAATACTAATTTATCTATTCCTATAAATGTTATTATATTAAAATAACTTATAAGAGAACATAATAAAGATATTATAATTATATAAATAAAAAAATATAAAAATGTTTTAAGTTTTAACATATATTTCACCTAATAAAATATATGAATAAATAATATATATATTACTCATAATAAAGTGGTGGTAATATGAATGAACTATTAATAACATTATTTAGAACTATATTTTTGTATTTCTTTATAATCTTTTTATATCGTATAATGGGTAAAAGAGAAGTAGGAGAATTAAGTATTATAGATTTAATTATTTCTATTTTAATAGCGGAATTAACCGCGATAAGTATTGAAAATACCAATGTTTCTTTAGTATATACTATTCTTCCTTTAATAAGCCTTGTTATTCTTGAAATGATTATTTCTTTTATAGGAATTAAGTCAAGAAAATTTCGTGCTTTCTTTGATGGCAAACCATCTTTAATCGTGGTAAATGGAAAGATAAATTATAAGGAAATGGTTAAACAAAGATATAGTATAGATGATTTATTATTAAGTCTAAGACAAAAAGAAATTGATAATATATTAGATGTATCTTATGCTTATTTAGAACATAATGGTAAATTATCAGTATTTAAAAAAAATAAAAAAAATAATTATCCTATGCCGATTATAATAGATGGAGAAATAAATTATAAAGCCTTAGATAATATTGGAATGAGTGAGAATACTTTAAAAAATAATTTAAGTCATAAAGATATATTATTAAAAGATGTTTTTTATGCTTTTTATAAGAATAAGAAACTATTCATTATTAATAAGAATAACTTAGTATAATAAAGTTATTCTTTTATTTATATCTTTGATAATATTATCATCTTTTAAAGATTTTAATTCTCTCATTAAAGCACTTCTATCAACTGCTAAATAATCAGCTAGACTAGTATAATTAAGAGGTAAATCAAATGATTTAGAATTATTCTTTCTAGAAAGCATTTCAAAGTAAGCTAATAATTTATTACGAATACTTCTTGTAGTTAATAATTCAATACGTTCATTTAATTTAATAATATTATTAGATATTATTGAAATTAGATTATTTAAAAATAATAGGACTGTTTTAGATGTTTCAGCTTTAGACAATAACTCATCATAAGATATAAAAGTTATAACACTTTTTGATGCTGCTCTTACTTCAATTTCACTTTGACTAGATTCAAAAAACATATCTGAAAATATATCACCAACACTTAATGTTTCTAATATTGTTCGATCACCATTATAATCGTAACGAGTAAGGGTAGCCGATCCTTCTTCAACTATACAAATAATACTTCGGCGACCAAAATAATATGATATTATTGAATCTTCCTCATAAGAAAATGTTTTAGCACTTAAAGTTTTTAACAAAAGATGTTTTGATTTTTCATCCATATTTTTATATATTAAGTTACTCATAATGTTCCTCTTAAAATTATTATATAGATATATTGTTGTAATTGCAACAATCAATTGTTATAATTTTGATATAGTAATATTAAGGAGAACATATGAAGGTTGTAAAAAGAAATGGTAAATTTGTTGATTTTGATGAAGAAAAGATAAGAATTGCAATTAATAAAGCTAACCTTACTAGAGATATGGTTTTAAAGACTGGCGAGTGTAATATATCAGTCATTTCAAATGATGCTACCTTTGAATTATTTAAACATTTTGGTTTTCAATCAGGGCGA
>CAZJQA010000015.1:0-12377 GCA_964548285.1 uncultured Muribaculaceae bacterium | reverse complement strand
ATGTAGACTATATAATTACTGAAATTTTAGTTGTATCTTCATATATATATGGATCTGTATCAGTAGAATCAAATCCAAGTTCTTGAAATATTTTTAATAGATCTTTACTTGTCACTTTATTCAACCTCTTTACTATAATTATTCTATCATGATAATTTTAAGTTGTAAATTTTATTTATAGTTGCTAGAATTATTTTAGGTGATGACATTGAAAAAAATTGAATATAGATATTCTAATAACATAATAACAGATATATGTTTACTAATACTAGGATTATTACTAGTATCTAATTCTAATAACTTACTTACAACTATTTTTAACATTATAGGTCTATTATTAATATTTTACGGAATATATTTATTAATCAAATATTCAAAAATGAAACAAATGAAAATAGAGGATTTAACAATTAGAAATCAAATGATTTTTTATATAACAAGTGGTATCCTAACAATTATTCTTTCAAATTTCTTAGTTAACATGATAAATATATTAACGGGATTATTCCTACTATTCATTGGTATATCTAGACTAGTTAACAACAAATTCCCAGATAAAGTTAATTTAATAGGAACTATAATTATTATCCTAATGGGCATTTATTCTATCTTAGTTGAAAATGCAGCATTGGTATTAATTGGATTATTATTAATCTGTTATGTAATATTAGATATCGTTAACTATTTCAACAATAAAAAAAGAGTTCATTAATTATTTTGAACTCTTTTTAGTTGTTTTTTTAGTTGATTTCTTTGTAGATTTTTTACTAGTTGTTTTCTTTGAAGTTGTTTTCTTTGGAGTTGTTTTCTTTGGAGTTGTTTTCTTTGGAGTTGTTTTCTTTGATTTTGTTTCTTCAACTACTTCAGTTACTTTTTCGGCAATCTTTTCTGACTCCATATTCTTTTCATCATTTTTTTCTTCGTCTTCAGTTACATATTCACTCTTACGAGCATAATAAATAGCTCCGCCAATCAAAATAACACTACAAACCATAATGACAATTCCAACAACATCATTTTTCTTTGTTGCAGTTCCTTCTATAACGCCTTTAATTTCATCTACAAATGAATCATTTTCATATGTAGCTTTGATTTGTGTTTTCATTTCTTCACCATAAGATGAAGTATAACCATTCCATGATTTTCCTCCAATAATAATGTAAGGAACACCACCAACCTTATCTCCTAAAAAGTCAGCAACTTTATTTTTTAATTCATCATTTGCTTTATTATGCCAAACTTCATAATCTTTTATTTCAAATAAATCTTTATATTCATCATCATTTTTTAATCCATCAAAGAATTTTTCTGCTTCAGCACAGTGAGAACATCCTTCACCTCTAAAAAAATAAATGACAACTTTTTCTTTAGCATATGAATTAATTGGTAATAAAACAACACTTAAAATTAAAGTACAAACTAATAGTAAATATTTTTTCATTTAAATCCTCCTAACTTCCTCATTTTACCATTATAAAATTAAAATTACTAGTTTTTTTTAAAAAAAAGCGCAAATAGATTCTATTTGCACTCAATATCATATTTATTTTTAGTACAAGCAATTTCATCTTCACTTGTCTTTTTTATTTCATACATATTATTTTCTATCATCGTGTTTATAACATCATTTTGCATATCTAAAATATCATCTAATGCTTGTCTAAAAGTCTTATGAACGTTTTTTGTTGCAGATTCTATTGAACCATGAAGTAATAAATCAGCCATTACTTTTAAGTCCCATAATATACCTTCTAACATTATCTTATTTTCCATATTATTCTCCTTTTAATAAATTATAAAATTCATTATACATTTTTTCGTTTTTCTTTAATATCTTATTGACAACATCAATCTGTTTTTCTTCAGTTAAACATTCCTTATTTAAAGTTAAATGCTTAACTAAATAATCTAGATGACCTAATGTATCATCAATATACAATAATTCTTTTTCACTCATTTTTATCACCATTAGTATTATGGACATAATATTTTTAATTATACAAAAAAAAGCAAGTTATACTTGCTAAAACAAACTTATCTGTACTTGATGTGGAACTTCCTTCTTATAATCATTTATAATTTGATCCATATCAGTTAAAATTTTTTCTTCACTACATTTATTTAAAAACTTTTCTAATAATTCACGATATTGAAGGGTCGCACAAAAATATCTACCATCATAAACCGTTTCATAATCTTTTCTTAAACCCGGATAAATTTTATCTAATTTATCTAAATAATATTCTCTTTGATTTGTTTTTAAAGTCATACCCATTCTAGTATAAATAAATTTAGCATCACTTTTCTTACTTTCATCTATCATACTTAAAATATTATCTTCATTATCAGTTAAAAAAGGTAAAACTGGAGTCATTAAAACACCTGCATAAATACCATTATCTCTTAATTTTTTTAAAACTTTAAATCTCTCTTTAGGACTAATAACATTAGGTTCAATTTTTTTAGATAACTCTTCATCAGTAGTCGTAATAGATATTTTAACTATAACATTATTATTCTCAGCTATAGCTTTTAAAATATCAATATCTCTTAATATTAAATCACTTTTAGTATCAATAGATACACCAAAACCGTATTTATTTATGAGTTCAAGTGCTTGTCTTGTTAAACACAATTTTTTCTCTAATGGATTATAAGGATCTGATAATGTTCCTAAAGAAACAACACCCTTTAAACCTTTACTTTTTAATTCTTCTTCAAGAATTTCAATAGAATTCTCTTTTATATGTACTTCATCAAAATTTTCAATGTGGTATGAATCACAACGAGATGCACAATAAATACATCCTAATGAACATCCTCGATAAAGGTTCATACGATAATCAACACCAAACCATCTTCTTCCCTCTTTGGATTTGGTCATGATTGTTCTAGTTCTTATTGTATCCATATAATCCCCCAACATTCCTGTAATTTTCATATATATTATAATATTTTTTTCTTGATTTTGCAAACAAATGTTATCATTACATCAATCTAAACTATAAATATAAACCACATTACTTAAAAATAGAAACAATCTTTCTATATTCCCTCATAGAACGCTATCTTAACAATATTATTATTTACCCTAATAATATTCATTTTCCCAGATGGAATAATTATATCTTCAACTGGAATATAACGTTTAACATTTTCTTCATTTAAATATTTTACTTCTTCTAAAGTAACATTATAAGCTTTCATTGGATATCCCATTAACATTATTAATAATCTAGCACTACCTTTATATGTAAAAAATGAATACCCAAAAAAAACTATTAATAAAGATAATAATATTACTAAAAAACTTCTTTTAGTTTTAATAAACATATTTATTAAATATATAATTAAAATAACACATGTTATAAACAATATATAAACTGATATATTAGGCAATAATATATTTAATAAAATAAATAATAACATCCCACTTAAAGAATAAATAATATATTTAAAACTGTTAAATAATCTTTCTTTCATAAATAGTTTATAAGTCATATATATTATAAAAAATATATATAATATATTAATAATACAATATGGAACTTTGATAAAAATATTTTCTTCTAATAATAAAACTGTTGAATAATAAGTCTTAAAACATAATAAAGTAATCATATTCAATATAAATAATATTATATTAATTAAAAATAATACTTTACTTTTATTATATTGACGTATTTTCTTTAAATAATAAGCATAACCAAACATTATTAAATGATATATAAAAAATATTCCTAACATACTTCCACCTACTATAATTAGTATACTACTTTTATATAAAAAAAAGAAGATTCCTAATCTCTTCTTTTTCCATATAATTCTAATAATCTAATAAATATATTTATATAATCTAAATATAATTGAAAAGCTCCATATATTGCTAAATTATTTTCTGGTATTTGATCAAATTCACTCATTCTAATTATTTTTTGAACATCATATACAGTATATCCTAAAAATACTATTAAAGCTATTATAGATATAATTAAATCAAAACTTGAACTTCTAACAAATATATTTACAATAAAACTTAAGAAAACACCAATTAAACCTATAAATAAAAATATTCTAATACTTGATAAATCAATATTTGTTTTACTTCCAATTATTGCAAGAATAGCAAATAACAACGATGTTATTAAGAAAACATACATTATAGAACTTAATTGATAAGCTATAAATATACTTGAAAATGTTAAACCAGAAATAAAAGAATATAATAAGAAACAAGTTTTAGCAGTTATCTCATTCATTTTAAATATTCTAAATGAAAAGAATAATACTAATAACAATTCAATTATTATTAAAAATATATATACTCCCTTTGAAAAAATATTTATAACCATATTCTGATTTAAAGTTACAACATATACAGTTAAAAAAGTAATTAAAAGACCTATAAACATCCAACCAAATACTTTTGATAAAATTTTATTATTCATACTACTCCTCCTAAAAATATTATATTACATTATTTACTAACATTAAATCTAAAATAAACAATATCTCCATCTTGCATTATATAATCTTTTCCTTCAAGATATAATAAACCATTTTCTTGTACTTTTTTCTCATCTTTAAATTTTTCTAAATCTTCATATTTCATTATTTCAGCTTTAATAAAACCTCTTTTAATATCACTATGGATTAAACCAGCAGCATCAACTGCTTTAGTGCCTTTCTTAAATGTCCAAGCACGACATTCATCAGGACCAACAGTAAAGAATGTTTCTAATCCTAATAAATTATAAGCAGCAAAAATTAATTTATCCAAACCACTATAGTTAATACCAATATCTTTTAAGAAAGCTTCTTTTTCACTAACTTCTAATTCAGATAATTCACTTTCTAATTTTGCACTCATAACTATTACACTTGCATCTTCTTTAGATACATAATCTTTTAAAGCTCTTACATAATCATTTTCATAAGTAACTTCATCTTCCCTAACATTAGCAACATATATAATCTTTTTTAAAGTAATAAAATTAAAATTTTTAATCAAATCTAATTCATCTTCTTCAAAAGATATTTTTCTTAAAGGAATATTTTGATCTAATGCATCTTTACATTTTTTTAAAACATTATATTCTTTAATAGCGTCCTTATCTTTAGACATTGTTGCTTTAGGAGTAATCTTACCTAATCTATTATCAACTATTTCCAAATCAGATAATATTAATTCCATATTTATTATTTCAACATCTCTAACAGGATCAACTGAACCACTAACATGAATAATATCTTTAGAATCAAAACATCTAACAACTTCGATAATTCCATCAACTTCTCTAATATGTGATAAAAACTTATTACCTAAACCTTCACCCTTACTTGCACCCGCTACTAAACCTGCAATGTCAGTAAATTCAAATGATGTTGGAACAGTCTTTTTAGGCATATATAAATTTTCTAAAAAAGTCAATCGATCATCAGGAACTGTTACAACACCAATATTCGGATCAATTGTTGCAAAAGGATAATTGGCAGCTAAAATATGTTTCTTTGTAATCGCGTTAAATAAAGTAGACTTACCAACATTAGGAAGTCCAACAATTCCAGCTTTTAATGACATTTTAACACCCCCTATAATACAGTTATGCCATTGATACCAATTGGTATACCACTAATATACCATATAATTAATAAAGATATAAGAATAATTGCAGTCCATCCAATATATGGAAAAATATATCTGATTGCGTTATATATTCCAATAGTTTCATCTGAATTTTTATTTAATATAGCTAAATAAATAACAAAATAAGCCATAACAGGAGTTAATCCATAAGTTATACATTCAGAAAATCTAAATATTACTTGAGTAAACTCAGGTGTAATACCAGCATTTAAAAATATTGGTATCGCTATTGGTGAAATAATATACCACTTAGATACACTTGCAGGAAATACCAATGTTGAAATCGCAGTAATTATAACCAAAGCTAAAATAAGAGGTATTCCTTGAAGTTTAACCAAACGTAAAATATTTGCTAAAGAAGCAGTAATAACTGAACCTAAATTAGAATATTTAAAAACACTTATAAAAAATGAAGCCATAAAAATCAAAACAATCGTATTACCAACATTATCCAAAGAATATCCTAAACTATCAACAAAGTCTAATTCATTTTTAAATTTATGAGAACCTATACCATAGAACAAACCTAATGTAATAAAGAATATAGCAACAATAAAAACAAAGCCTTTAGAAAAGAAAGAATTATAACTAAACAACTTATCAACATATAATACTTGACTATTATCCAATAAATTACCACCAAATGGTAAAGAAGGAATTATATTATAAATAAATATAATTATATATATTAAGCCTGCAAAAACCGCAAATAATAATCCTCTAATTTCCTTTCTTGTTAATATTTTTTCTTCTTCATCATTTTTTTCTTTAGATACAAATAATGGAGATACATTTTTTTCAGTTATTCTTGTAATAATAAATGACATGATTACACTTGCAACAAGCATTATAAATAAACCACTAATTGAAGCCATACGATATGCTGGATCAATGACTCTTGCAGCAGTTAAACTAACCGATAATAATGATGAATCAACGCTAGTAAAGATTATAGATAAACCCTGTCCACATGTTAAACCCGCATATGATGCAATTATACCAATTAATGGATTTCTTCTTCCATATTTAAATATCAAAGCACTTAAAGGAAGTAAAATAACAAATGATATATCTCCCAATATACTTCCAATAACACTTAAAAACACTATTAAGAAAGTAACCGTATTTTTCTTCATCATTTTCGTTATAAAGGTTATTGCTGATTCTAAAAAACCACTTTTCTCCATAACTCCAAAACTTATTAAAATAATAATAAAGGTACTAAAAGGAGTAAAATTAACAAAATTTGAAACAGTTTCACTAAAAATATACTTAGCCCCATTAAAGCTTAATAAGTTATTAATCTTTAAAGTTTCCGTAGAATATTCTAATGTTGTTGAATTAATCTTATATTCTGTTGTTGTAATATCTAATATATTTAAAACTGCACTTAAAATAATTGTAATAAACGTTAATATTAAAAACCCCATAACAGGATGAATATTTTTCTTAATCATTATTTTCCTCCATTACTTTTTTTAATTTTTTTTCAAAAGTAGGACGTTCTATCATAACTTCTCGACCACAATTAACACATTTAATCTTTATATCAACACCAACTCTTGTAATTTCCCAAAGATTTGTTTTACAAGCATGTTCTTTTTTCATGATAACTTTATCACCTAATTTATAAGATTTCTTTTCCATTATGCACCTCAATTTGATTATAAGGAATTTTAATATTTTCTTTATCATATGTATCTTTAATAATTTTCAAACTCATTCTTTTAACCTTCCATTGTAAATCTGGTATTACATGAATTAATATACTATAAGATACACATGATTCTTCTAATGAATCAATTCCTAAATATTCAACTTCTTTAACCCCATAAATATCCTTAATTTGTTTTATAATAATATCAATAACTCTTTCAACATTATTAGACTCATGTTCATAAGCTGTAGGTATATCAATTTTTATACCTGCATCTGTTTGAGATAAGTTATTAATAACACTAACATTTCTATTAGCAAATACTAAAGTCTCACCTGTAAGACCTCTTATTTTAGTACTTCTTAAAGAAAAATCTATAACTTTTCCCGTAAATCCATTAATAATTATATAGTCACCTATAACATAATAATTTTCTGTAATAATATTTATGCCACTCATTAAATCTTGAACAGTATTTTGTAAAGACAATCCCAAAATAACTGAAGCAATTCCAAGTGAAGCAATAATACCATTTGTATCTACACCATAAATATTTAATATCATGATTATTGATATAGCATATATACTTATCTTTAAAACATTAGTAAATAAATTAGCTATAGTTATTCTTCTTTTAGAATCATAATCATTATTTTTTTTAGTAAAACCTTTTACAATAAATCCTTTAATAATTCTATAAATAATCATTGCAAAAATAATTATAAAAATAGGTTTCAAAAATTTTTCACTTAATAAAAAAGTGGTAATATTATCTAACATATTATACACCTTCTACATTAACATCAAGAATTTCTAAGATTCTTTCTAAATCCTTTGGAGAATCATAAGGAATCTCAATTTTCTTTTTAGTTATCTTTACTCTAGCACCTATTTTTTCTCTTAATAATTTTTCATAAATATTATTACGAATATCTACTTCAGCACTATATTCTTTACGTTGAGTTTTATAGGTACGACTATCATCTTCAGAAATAATTTCTTCTAATGCTCTAACACTTAAATCTTCAGCAACAATTTTTTCAGATAATTCTTTAACCTTTTCAATATTCGATAATTTACTTAAACTTCTAGCATGACCCATAGATATTTTTCCACGACGAACTAAATTTTTAGTATCCTCAGGTAAATTTAATAAACCTAACATATTAGTTACATAACTTCTACTTTTACCAAATTTCTTAGCAAATTCTTCTTGAGTCATATGACGCAAATTAATAATTTGTTCATATGCTAAAGCTTCATCAATTGGATTTAAATCTTCACGTTGAATATTTTCAAGCAAAGCTATTTCCAACATTTCATCATCTGTAAATTCTTTAATAACAGCTGGTATTTTTTCCATTCCCGCTAATCTAGAAGCTTTTGTACGACGTTCTCCAGCAATTAAATCATATCCTTTAATTGTCTTTTTAACAATAATTGGTTCAATAACACCGTATTCTTTAATTGACTCAGCTAATTCCTTTAATGTTTCTTCGTCAAATGTCTTACGAGGTTGATATGGATTAGAATGAATTTCACTTAAAGGTATTAAAGTTACATCCCCTTTTGGCGTGTCATCAACTATCTTATGTTCAAATTCTTCAAAATTAATAACTTCATTAGAAAATAATTGTTCTAAACCTTTTCCTAAAGCTTTTCTTTTAGTCTCCATTTCGACTAATCACTTCCTTTGCTAAATTTTGATAAGCTAAAGTAGCTCTTGATGTTGGATCATAATCACTAATTGGTTTTCCATGGCTTGGAGCTTCTACTAATCTAACAAGACGAGGTATAATTGTATTAAATACTTTAGCCTTAAATACTTTTCTTACTTCTTCTATAATTTCAAGACCAATATTAGTACGACCATCTAACATTGTTAACAAAACACCTTCAATTCTCAAATCTGGATTCATTTTTGATTGAACTAAAATTATTGAATTTAGTAACTGAGTAATACCTTCAAGTGCAAAATATTCACATTGTACTGGAATAATAACAGAATTACTCGCTACCAAAGCATTCATTGTTGAAATACCTAATGATGGTTGACAGTCTATAATAATGTAATCATATTTATCCTTTACTTCTTCTAAACATAATTTCAATTGTTCATTTTGACGAAATGTTTGATCTTCAAGCATTTTTTTAACAAATTCCACATCAATACCAGCTAAATTAATTGTAGCAGGAATTATTGATAGGTTTTTAAATTTTGTCTTAATAATAGCTTCTTTTATCTTACATGTTCCTGTAACAACATCATAAATATCTTTATCAAAATCATTATTATTTAACCCTAACCCATTAGAAGCATTTCCTTGTGGATCTAAATCTATTAAAAGAGTTTTCTTACCTTCTTTTCCTAAAGCTGCTGCTAAATTAATACTTGTAGTTGTTTTACCAACTCCTCCTTTTTGATTAACTAACGAAATTACTTTTGCCATAATACCACCTTTTAATTTTTCTATCTCTATAATTTTATCATAAAGAAATAGTTTTGTCTTTAATAATTTACTAAATTTTCATCACAAAGAAAAAAGATAGATGTTGATCTATCTTATTTTAAAGGATCTTCAGCTTTATTAATAGCTTTTTCTAATTCCTCTTTATTCATTTTTGTATATCCTTTAATACCAAGACTCTTAGCTTCTTCTCTCAATTTTGATAAAGTTTGTTCAACAGAAATATTAAAACCATTATCTTCTATTTTCCCTGTTCTTACTAATTCATCAATTTGTTCCTTAGTAATAGTCTCTCTTTCAATTAATGTATGAGATAATAACATTACTAAATCTTTGTTTTCTTTTAATATTTTCTTAGCATTTTCATAACATTCCATAATAATCTTACGAGATTCTTTATCAATTTCTAACGCTATTTGATCAGAATAATTCTTTTGTTTATTATAATCTCTTCCTAAGAAAACATTCTCTCCTTGATTAGACTCATAACGAATTGGTCCTAAATCACTCATTCCATATTCAGTTACCATGCTTCTTGCAAGATTTGTTGCTCTTTTAAAGTCATCACTAGCACCAGTTGTAATATCATCTAAGAATAATTCTTCTGATGCACGTCCTCCTAATGAACTTGTAATCATTGCTATCATTTCATTACGAGTATATCTTGTAATATTATCTTCTTTTGGAGTATATGATGTATAACCACCAGCCATACCACGTGGAATAATAGTAATCTTTTGAACTTCCATAGCATCTTTTAATTTTAAACCAATAACTGCATGTCCAGATTCATGAACTGCTGTTAACCATTTAATTTCATCAGATACTTTACGAGAAGTTTTAGCAGGTCCCATTAATACACGATCTGTTGCTTCGTCTAAATCTTGTAATGTAATGGCATTTTCATCTTTACGTACTGCAAGTAAAGCAGCTTCATTCATTAAATTTTCAAGATCAGCTCCAGAGAATCCTGATGTTCTTTGAGCTATAGCTCTTATATCAACACTTTTATCTAAAATCTTATTACTTGAATGAACTTTTAATATAGCTTCTCTTTCTTGAGTATCTGGTAAACTTACTGTAACCTGTCTATCAAATCTTCCTGGTCTTAATAAAGCAGGATCTAAAACATCTGGTCTATTAGTTGCAGCAATAATAATAATTCCTTCATTAGCGCCAAAACCATCCATTTCTGTCAATAATTGGTTTAATGTTTGCTCTCTTTCATCATGTCCTCCACCAATACCAGATCCTCTTTGACGTCCTACTGCATCAATTTCATCAATAAAAATTAAACAAGGTGCATTTCTTTTAGCTTCTTTAAACATATCACGAACTCTAGAAGCTCCAACACCAACAAATAATTCTACGAAATCAGAACCACTTATAAAATAAAATGGTACATTTGCTTCACCAGCAACAGCTTTGGCAAGTAATGTTTTACCAGTTCCTGGAGGACCAACAAGTAATACTCCTTTAGGAATACGTGCTCCTAATTTTTGAAATTTCTTTGGATTCTTTAAGAAATCGATTAACTCATGAACTTCTTCTTTTTCTTCCTTTAATCCCGCAACATCTTTAAATTTGTATTTACCACCATCTGGCGATAATTTAGCACGACTTTTTCCAAAATCCATAGATCCTTTATTACTATTAGCCATTTTAGAAAATAAGAAATAACATGATCCTAATATTATAAATAATGGTAAAACATTTACAATAATATATAACCATGAAATTTTACCAGGATCAGCATTAGTTTCATATACTTTTAATTCATTATTTTCAGCATATTTAATTATTTCTCCAACTTCAGCTTCAATAACTTTAGTCTTAAACTTTTCTTGCTCTTTATAATTCTTTAATCTTCCCTCAATATAGTAAACTGACTCATCAGCACTAGGTGTAATAGTTATTTCTGTAACCTCCTTATTATTAAGAGCCGAAATTAATTCACCTGTAGATATATCTTTGACGATTACTCTTCCAAAATTTAATACTGTTATAACCACAAAGATTACAACCATTAATATTAAATAAGGAAATAAGTTTTTAACTGCATTTCGATTATTTTTATTCATTAATATTTCCTCCTTTGAAATACTTGTATATTATATCATATTTTCCATTTTTTTCTATATCATATTTTGATTTTGATACACCAAGTATCCATAAAACTGTATTATCACTATCAATTAAAATTGGAATACTACTTCTTTTATCCAAATCAACCTTTGCATCTTTTAAAATATCGCTTACTTTTTTATTATATAATGAATTCTTTAAAACCATCTTCATTCCATCTTTTTTATTAACAATATAAAGAGGAAGTTTTATATCTTTACTATTTAAATGAATCTCATAATTACTCTTTTCTTCATATTCACTTATTTCTTTTAAAGTATATCCATTAGGTAATGTAGTATTTTTATCACATTTTATACAAAAAGATTCACTATTATACTTATCAACAATATAAAAATATCTATCATTATTATATAACAACTTATTATTAGGCAAATTAATATAAGAATACTTCTTACTATTTATAAACTTATTTATAACTCTAAAATTATTATTATCAATAAAACCAATATCATTTCCA
>CAZJQA010000014.1:0-12754 GCA_964548285.1 uncultured Muribaculaceae bacterium | reverse complement strand
TAAAGAATTAGAAACACATATTTTATATGAAGATGATATAGCCTTAGTATTTCTTGATATTGATCAAAAAGTTTTAGGACATACCCTAGTAATTCCAAAACAACATTATGAAGATATCACAGAGATTCCTGATGATATTCTAATACATTTGAAACATCTTATGATTAAAGTATCTAATATTATTTTAGAAACATTTAATAAAAATGCTGTTTCATATATTGTTAATTATAAAGACTCTCAGGTAATAAAACATTTACATATTCATATATGTCCTAATTTTAATTATGAAGAAAATACAACTTTATCTGAACAAGAAATATATGATATCTTAAAAGATAAATTTAGAAATCTGTAATTAATTTACAGATTTTTCTTTTGGATAGATAACTAAAGTTGAAGAATCATTATGTTTTAATAATTCTTTATAATAATTAATATCATCAAGAGTGATATTATCTAATATTATTTTATTATTATCTATAACTTTACCATATTTAAGTATTTCATAATTAATATTATCTAAAATATATAATGCATTATCATAATCTCTAACTATATTTGAAATCCATGATTTTCTTTTACGATTTATATCATCATATGAAACATCTAAATTATTAAACTTATCTTTTATAATAGGAATAACCTTCTTTATATTTTTAGAATATATTTCAAAACCTATTTCAATATAATCTTCTTCACTATCTGAATAATAAGTTAAACGATGAATAAGTTTTTCATTTAAAAGTTTTTCTCTAAACTCACTAGTTGAAGAAAAATTACTACTTAATAACATTGATATAACCATATTAAACTTTAAGAAATCTTCTTCCTTAATTAATTTACGTGGTATTTTATAACATATTAAAGCTTTGGGAATATCAACATTTAATTTAATTTCTTTATAATTTTCAACTACAGATTCATCTTCGTCGTAATGATATTTTATAACTTTACTACCTTTTAGATTATATTTATCTAAATTAGCTTTAATACTCTTTAAAACTTCATTATAATCTAAATTACCCGCTACTGTTATAAAGATATTATCTTTATTATAAAACGCTTTATAAAATAGTTTTAATTCATCTAAAGTTATCTTCTTAATATCTGAAACATCACCTACACCACTTTTATGATTAGGTAATTTGTGATATAACATCTTATACATTTCAAGAATAGATACACGATCAACATCATCTAAAACCATTCTTGCTTCTGATAATATTGGACCTCTTTCTTTTTCAAAATATTCTTTATCAAACTTGTGATTTAAAACTGTATCCATAAGTATATTTAAACATTCTTTAAAATTATCTGTTCCATAAAAATAGAATGTTGTTCTATCACTATATGTTGCAGCATTACTTAAAGCCCCATATTTCTTTAATTCAGATAGAAGGACTTTACGATTGTTTGTCTCACATAATATATGTTCTAGAAAATGTGCACAGCCTTTTCTAACTTCATAATTTTTATTATTATATTTAAATTTAACATTATCTGCTCCAGCTTTAACTGTTATAGATACCATAAAAGTATTACCAATATTATTATTATAATAATATAGATCTATTCCATTTACTTTATCATATTTAATATATTCATCTATTCCTTTTATTTTAATCTTCATCTTTGTCACCTACTAAAACATATTGGTAAATCTTTTTAACTTTTTTACTCATCTTATAGATATCATCTATTTTTATATTTAAAATATTCTTACGATATAAATCAGATAAAGGTAATCCTAAATTATAATGAGTAAAATACTGTCCTAATATTTTTCCCATTGTATCGTAACGTCTTTTATAATCAGTATTAAGTCCATTTAATGTAGAGTTAAGTTCTTGTTTACTAATATTAGTATTCATTTCTAAAACTGCTTTATCAATATACTTTAATGCTTCATCAACTTTAGTTTTTTTAACTCCAGTTATTATATACATATAATTATCATTACTATGTACTGATACACTAGAATAATATGATAAACTATTTTCAACTCTTAAATATTTAGAGAGTTTATCACTTAGAGAACCTCCCCCAAGTATTTTTGAATATAATATTTCAACATACACTCTTTCTTTCTTATTTAACTTACTTAAATCATAATAATTAATAATAATTGTTTCTTTAATATCTTTATGCACTTCTTTTTTGGCAAAGTCAATATCATCATGTATAATAGGCTTTAAAGGTTTCATTTGGATAAATGAATAATTACTTAACATTTTACTAATATAATTTATAATACTAAGATAATCTACATCACCTAAAATATAAACATCTAATCCTTTGTTATTAAATAAATTATTATATTCTTCAACAATATTTTCCTTTGTAATAGATTCCAAATCCTTATGATTACCAGATACTCTTTTACTTATTATATAATCTTTAAAACAATCTTCAACACTGTCAAAATAAGCAACTGCATCATTATCCTCTTTATATTCATTTAAATAATTACTAAAAAATTCTTTTCTAATATTAAATGTTTCTTCATCCCAACAATTATTTTTAATATTTGGATTTAATAAAATTTCCTTCATAAGATCAAGTATTTTATCTAAATAATTATCTTCATTTATATACTTAGGATTTAAATAATCAATTTCTAAAGATGTAATATAATTATATCCATATCTTCCTACATATAAATTGTAACCAGGTGAATAAATATCTTCTAAATGTCTTTGAAATAATTTTCGTGTTTTATAATTATGAGTATTATATGACATTAATGATGTTAAAAAATTTCTTTTAGTAAAATTAACTTCTCTAGCATCTTCTTTTAAACAAAGTCTGATAATAGAATTTTTAAATTTTTTTGTCTTTATAAAATAAAAGTTTATATTATTTTTTACTATATGTATACATTTCATATTCTTTTTCCTTTACAATATTATTATACTTCTTAATAAAGTAATTATCAGTCATACCCGCTATAAAATCAATAATTATTCTTTCATTTGTATTATTAGTTCTATAGCTTTCATCTTTATAATTAATAAATTCTCGATTAATAGATGATTCAATATTATTATTTAATTTATCTTTATAATAATTAAACATTGTATAAAACATTTCTGTTACTTTCTTTTGATCTTCTATACTCATTGATTTAAGATATATATTATTAGTATTAAATTCCTTTAATGTAACAATTGCATTATATACTTTATCGCTTAGTTTTATATAATTCTTTCCTAAGCTATTATTTATTATATCCATTATTATCGTATTTATAATATCTCTATTATGAATACCTAATACTTCTACAATTTCTTTAGGAATATCTTCTTTTTTTATTTTACCTAACATACAAGCATCATCGATATCACGACCTAAATAAGCTATTACATCACTAATTCTTACAACACATCCTTCAAGTGTCATTGGAATTAAAGTTTTTGTAAATGATTTATCTTCATATGTTTTATGATATTCTTCTAAAAATTGTTCTTTTGTTTTACTTTTTGGTTGATATTTTCCTTTTACAAATTCTCCGTTATGGCACATTATTGCATCTAGAACTTGAATATTTAGGTTTAATCCTTTACCTTTTTTTTCTAATTCCATTAAAAGTCTAACACTTTGAACATTATGATTAAAATATCCTTCATTATTTTCTAGAGAAATCTTATTTAAAACAGATTCTCCAAAATGACCAAATGGTGTATGTCCTAAATCATGTCCTAGGGCAGCTGCTTCTATTAAATCTTCATTTAATCCTAGGGCTCTTCCAATTGTTCTAGCTATTTTACTAACATATTCAATATGTAATATTCTTTTAGTTATATGATTATTATCAGTAAATGAAAACACTTGAGTTTTATCTATATATCTATTAAAGCCATATGAATATAATATTCGATCAATATCTCTAAAGAATGGTGTTCTAATATCCTCTTCTTCTTTTTTTAAACGATATGCTTCAAAATCACTAGTAGCGTATTTACTTAAATTATTATTATGTCTTTGCATATTTTCTTTTAATCCCATAATATTACCTCTTTCAATATTTATTATAATAACATAATTAAGGAAGAAAAAAAATGGCTATTTAAGCCATTTAAATTCTCTTATACTAGGCATGTCAACACCATATCTTATTATATATTCATGATGTTTCTTTAACGATTGTTTAGCATAATCTTCTAATGCACTTGTATCAAATGAAGGTAAATACTTAGCACATAGTAAAGCCAAATGAAATCTATCTAGTTTATTTTGAACTCTCATGTCAAATGATGTTGTAATAGTACCTTCTTCAATATATCCTCTTACATGCATATTTTGATTATTACGATTATAAGTAAGTTCATGAATAACAGATGGATAACCATGAAATGCAAAGATAATTGGCTTATTCTTAGTAAAGATCATATCGTATTCACTATCTGTTAATCCATGAGGATGATGAACATCTAGTTTCATTAAATCAACTACATTTACAACACGAACTTTAACATTTGGTAGAAACTCTTTTAATATATTTTGAGTAGCCATTATTTCTAGAGTTGGAGTATCTCCTGCACAAGCTAAAACTATATCAGGATTTCCATCTAAATCATTAGATGCGAAGGAAAAAATTCCAATTCCTTTTTTAGTATGATTAATAGCCTGTTTCATATTTAACCATTCTGGCATTTCTTGCTTACTGGCAACGATTAGATTAATATAATTTTTTGTTTTTAAAACATGATCTACCGTGGCAATTAAAGTATTCGTATCTATTGGCAAATAAATTCTTGCTATATCGGCTTTTTTGGTTATTAAATGATTAATTAAACCGGGATCTTGGTGTGTGTAACCATTGTGGTCTTGTTGGAATACATGACTTGTCGCGATTAAATTTAATGATGAAATAGGTTTTCTCCAAGCAACTTCCTTAGATAGTTTTATCCATTTAGCATGTTGACTAATCATTGAGTCAACAATTCTTAAGAATGCCTCATATGAATGAAATATTCCATGACGACCTGTAAGAAGATATCCTTCAAGTAAACCTTCACAAACATTTTCTGATAAGAAAGAATCAAAGACATCTCCATCTTCTTTTAAATAATCATCGTCTTTTATAATGTTTCCCATAAAACGTCTATCAGTTTCATTAAAAATATCATTTAAACGATTTGATAAAGCCTCATCTGGTCCAAATATTTTAAAATTGTGATTATCCTTATTTAATTTAATAACTTCTTTTAGGTAGCTTCCTAAATTACGCATAGCTTCGCTTTTTATCTTTCCAGGATACTTAACATCTAATTCATTTTTTTCTAGTTCCGGCAGAACTAATTCTTTTAATAGTTCTCCTCCGTTAGTATGAATATTATTACTCATACATCTAGAAAAATCAGGAATAACTTTACGATATTCTTCTTTTAATGCTCCTTCTTCATCAAATAATTCTTCAACTTTATAACTTTTTAGCCATTCTTCAAGAATTTTTATATGAGATTCATCATCTTTATCTTTTATTTTTACAGGAATCTGATGTGATCTAAAAGTTCCTTCTATGTTTTCACCATCAACCTTCTTTGGTGCGCCCCATCCTTTAGGTGTTTTTAAAATTATCATTGGCCATAATGGTCTTGCAGAAAAATTTTTTTCACGAGCATTAGTCCATATTTCTTTAATGTTTTGAATAACTTCTTCCATTACTTTGGCCATTTTTTCATGCATTATAGATGGTTTGTCGCCTTCAACAACATATGGAACATAACCATAGCCTTTGAATAAATCAATTAACTCTTCATTACTTATTCTTGCTAATATAGATGGATTGGCAATCTTGTATCCATTTAAATGCAGGATTGGAATAACAGCTCCATCTTTTTGGGGATTTATAAATTTATTAACATGCCAACTAGTTGCTAAAGAACCTGTTTCAGCTTCTCCATCACCAACCATAACAGCGCATATTAAATCTTTGTTATCTAAAACAGCCCCATAACCATGAAGTAAACTATACCCAAGTTCTCCTCCTTCATGTATGCTACCAGGTACCATTGGAGCAACATGAGAAGATGTTCCACCTGGAAAACTAAAATGTCTTATAAAGTTTTTTAAACCTTCTTCATTAAACTGATATTTGGGATATCGATAATTGTAAGTACCTTCAAAATATGCTTGAATCATTGTAGCTTGTCCAGCATGTCCTGGTCCAGAAATCCACATCATATTTAAATCGTATTTCTTAATAATTCTATCTAAATGAATATATGTGAATGTTTGCCCTGGAGCACTTCCAAAATGACCAACTAGTTTTGTTTTAATATCACTATATTTTAACGGTCTTCTTAAAAGAGGATTATCCTTTAAATATAAAGATGCGACAGATAAATAATTACAAGCTCTAAAATATCCATCTATACTTCTTAATTCTTCTCTACTTAATACTTTATCGTTCATAATATCCCTCTATTCTTTAAATAAGTATACTATATTTTTTTTCAAAAAAAAAGATATTTAACATATTTATCTATAACAACAACTTATTAAGTAGCAATAAAAAAACTAACAATAAATGTTAGTTTAATATTCAAATGGTCGGAAAGACAGGACTTGAACCTGCAACCCCTTGGTCCCAAACCAAGTGCTCTACCAAATTGAGCCACTTCCCGAATGACATTATTAGTATATCACAAATATTCTAATATTCAATCAAAAAATTAAAATGGTGCACCCAAAGGGAGTCGAACCCCTAACCTTTAGATCCGTAGTCTAACGCTCTATCCAATTGCGCTATGGGTGCTTTCCAAAAGATTATATAATAGAATATATGAAAAATCAAGGAAAAAGATAGCAAACCAAGCTAAAAAAAAGATAAAGTTTTGTAAAACTTTATCTAATTAATAAATTATTTTATTTCTTCAGCATATTTAGTAATATTGGAAGCATTTGTTATTATTTCTCCATCTTTAGTTACTAATGTAGGAACACTACTAATACCAAATTTAGTTGTTAATTCTACTTCCTCTTCTGCGTCAATAACTTTATACTCAACATTATTTTCTTCTAAAACTCTTTTAGCAATTTTACAATTTGGACAAGTCTTAGTTGTAAAAAGCATATTTTCTTCACATTCGCATTTTTTTGCTTCTGATTTTTTCTTGGAAGCTTTCTTTTTTAATTCACTTGTACTTATATCATAAGTTTTACGATCTTTAAATTCTTGAGCTTTTCCATCATTCCAATTTTGTACTGGTCTATAATATCCTGTAATACGTGCCCAAACTTCAGTTTGTTTATGACAAATTGGACATTCGTGAACCTCACCTTTTATATAACCATGATCCTCACAAATAGAATATGTTGGACTTAATGTAAAGTATGGTAGTTTATAATTTTCCGCTACTTTTTTAACTAAATTAGCAGCAGATTTCCAATCTGGTAATCTTTCACCTAAGAATCCATGGAAAACTGTACCACCTGTATATAATGTTTGTTGTTCATCTTCTAAATCTAAAGCACTAAACATGTCATCAGTATATCCAACTGGTAAATGTGTACTATTTGTATAATATGGTGTTCCATTTTGATTTGCTGTTATTATATCTGGGTATTTTGCTTTATCATGTTTAGCAAGTCTATATGAAGTTGACTCAGCTGGACTAGCTTCAAGATTATATAAATCACCATACATAACTTGATAATCTTTTAATTTTTCACGCATGAAGTTTAAAACTTCAATTGCAAATTTATGAGCTTTTTTCTTTGTTAAATCTTCTTTAATCCAATTAGCATTTAAGCATGCTTCATTCATACCTACTAAACCAATTGTAGAAAAATGATTTGCAAATGAACCTAAATATCTCTTTGTATATGGATATAATCCATTTTCAAGGAAATTAGTTACAACATCTCTTTTAATCTTTAAACTACGTGCTGCAATATCCATCATATGTCCTAATTTTTCATAGAACTCATCTTTGTTTTTAGATTGATAAGCAATACGAGGTAAATTGATTGTAACTACACCAACTGATCCTGTAGATTCTCCTGACCCAAAGAATCCACCATTTTTTTTGCGTAATTCTCTTAAATCAAGTCTTAAACGACAACACATACTTCTTACATCACTTGGTTGCATATCACTATTTATATAGTTTGAAAAATAAGGTGTACCATATTTAGCTGCCATTTCAAATAACAATTTGTTATTTTCTGTTTCAGACCAATCAAAATCTTTAGTTATTGAATATGTTGGAATAGGATATTGGAATCCTCTACCATCAGCATCACCTTCATTAAATATTTCAATGAACGCTTTGTTAATCATATCCATTTCTTTTTTACAATCACCATAAGTAAAGTCCATTTCTTTTCCACCAACTATAGCTTTTAAGTTAGCTAAATCATTTGGAACAGTCCAATCTAATGTGATATTTGTAAAAGGTGCTTGTGTTCCCCATCTACTTGGAGTATTTACACCATAGACAAAACTTTGGATGCATTGTTTAACAGCATGATAAGATAAATTATCAACCTTAACAAATGGAGCTAAATAAGTATCAAAACTTGAGAATGCTTGTGCTCCAGCCCATTCATTTTGCATAATTCCTAAAAAATTAACCATTTGATTGCATAATGTTGATAAATGCTTGGCAGGTTTTGATGTTATTTTACCTGGAACTCCACCTAAACCTTCTTTAATTAATTGTTTTAAAGACCATCCAGCACAGTAACCAGTTAGCATAGATAAATCATGAATATGAATATCCGCGTTACGATGAGCATTACCAATTTCTTCATCATAAACTTCACTTAGCCAATAATTAGCTGTTATTGCTCCTGAGTTAGATAAGATAAGGCCACCAATTGAATATGTTACAGTTGAGTTTTCTTTAACTCTCCAATCTTCAACCTTTAAATAATTATCAACTATTTTTTTATAATCAATCATCGTATTTTCAACATTACGTAATTTTTCATGTTGTTTACGATATAAAATATATGACTTTGCTACATCAGAATAACCTGCTTCTGATAAAACATTTTCTACACTGTCTTGGATATCCTCAACATGGATGATATCATCTTTAATCTTTTCTTCAAAATCAGCAGTTACTTTTAATGCTAGTAAATCTAATATACTATCATTATATTTTCTATCTACTGACTTAAATGCAGCCTCCATTGCTTCTTCAATTTTCTTTATATCGAATCTTACGATTTTTCCATTTCTTTTCTTTACTCGATACATTCTTACCACTTCCTTTACCATCATCATCATAACTTATTAGTAAACGCATTTATGTTGCAAATGCAACACTTTATCATAAATTAAAAAAAGACTTAAATAAGCCTTTTAAATCAAAGAAATTATTAAAACGTAAAGTTTCGTTAAATACCTCTAGTATGACATTTTGTATACACATTTAATTTGTCTGCATATGATTTTAAAACATCATCAGAATAACTACTCATTCCATTGCCAATTAAATCTCCTGAATCCACAAATTGTTGTAAATACCAATCATCAGGCGCGATTGTTTGAGCTATTTCTTCTAAATCTTCATATGAGTGTAACTCTTTTACAACAGTTGTCCTAAACTCATGTAAAACATTTGATGTCTTTAATATATTCATACTTCTAGTGATAAGATCATAGACTTCCTTTCCACCAACAGTTTTAGAGTATCCATTTTTGCTATTTTTAAAATCCATTGCAACATAGTCAACTAATCCTAATTTTATTATTTCTTCTAATTTTTTAGGATTAGTACCATTAGTATCTAATTTAATTAAAAATCCTTTGTCTTTTATTTTTTTCATAAAAGGTATTAAGCCTGCACTTAATGTTGGTTCTCCACCTGTTATAACAACTCCATCTAGTTTACCCTTTCTTGTATCTAAAAATTCAAAAAATTCATCTTCTGATATGTAATCGTCACTTAAATGTGTAACTAAAGACGCATTATGACAATATGGACATCTTAAGTTACACCCATTAAAAAAAACAATACAACTAACTTTACCAGGAAAATCAAGTAAAGTTAGTTTTTGTAAACCTGATATCTTCATACATCCCCCTAAACAGCTATATTATTAAAAAATATTAAATAATAGATAAGCATAATTATATTTAATATTATAGTTATAAAAGAATAATATTTTTTTTCTTCTATAATACTAATTATTGCAAAAATAATACTAATAGCATTGATATAATATCCATATGAAATATAACCTAATAAGTATATACCTAAAGCATTTAATAACAATATTATACTTATTACT
Source organism: uncultured Muribaculaceae bacterium (assembly GCA_964548285.1). GTDB lineage: Bacteria > Bacillota_I > Bacilli_A > RF39 > UBA660 > Ventrenecus. Next base: position 2,506 of record CAZJQA010000014.1, on the reverse strand, counting down.
GTCATTAAAGGTATTTTAATAACTTTTTTTATTTGATATTCTTTATTATCGTCTTTAATATCATCTAATACTTCAACATTATTACTAACAGGCAAATCATATGTAGGTATATCTTTAACTTCTAACACTTCAATTTTTTCGTATTTATGGTAAATATCTTTTATTTCATCAATATTAATAGAAGGAACTTTAATAATATCTACATCATTTTTCATAATTACCTCTCTTATACTAAATTAATTATAATTTATTTAATTTTTTAAATCAATATTATCTATTATATCTAAATATAATTTATTATTAAGATATTCTTTTTTATCTATAAAATTTATAACATCATCTTTAGCAACCTTTAATATATTATAATCTCTTTTTAAATCCGCTATTTTAAATGTCATGTCTCCACTTTGTTTATCACCTAACAAATCTCCACCACCACGATTTTGGAAATCTTTTTCACTTATATAAAATCCATCATTACTTTCTTCTAATATATGAAGTCTTTCTATATCTTGATTACATATTAAATAGCAATAACTATTTAGTGAATTTCTTCCAACACGTCCTCTTAACTGATGCAAAGTTGCAAGGCCAAATCTTTCAGCATTGAACACGCATATAACCGTAGCATTAGGATTATCTACTCCGACCTCTATTACAGTAGTAGATATTAAGATTTTAATTTCACCATTGAGGAATTTATTCATTATATCTTCTTTTTCATTATTTTTTAATTTACCATGTAAAACGCCTAATGGTATTTTCTCATGAAAAGCCATATTAAATTTATCTTTTAAAATGTTAACATCCATTAAACTTTCATCCTCACTGTTAATACTAGGAGAAACTACATAAACTTGATGTCCCATTTTTACTTCATTTAGTATTCCTTCTAATGCAATCTTAAGTTCATTTTCCTTATATACTTTTGTTATTATATCTTTTCTTCCTTGTGGTTTTTCTCTTATTTCCGTTAAATCCATATCAGCAAAAATAGTTAACGCATAAGTTCTCGGAATTGGAGTTGCGCTCATAAACATCATATCAGGACTTTCTCCTTTAGAACTTAAAAATTCTCTTTGAGATACACCAAAACGATGTTGTTCATCAGTTATAAACAATCCTAAATTGTTAAACTTAATCTTATCATTTAATATTGCATGAGTACCCACTATTATATCAATCTCATTATTTTCTAATTTTTTATATATTGCATTTTTTTCTTTTAATGTGTTCTTCCCAGTTAATAACGCAACATTTAGATTTAATTTTTTCATATTATTATAATGTTGAATTGCAAGTATTTCTGTAGGTGCAAGAAAAGCACTTTGATAACCTGCTAAAGAATTAGCATACATTAACACTATAGCTACTATAGTTTTACCTGAACCAACATCACCTATTAGCAATCGATTCATTCTTTTTTCACTAGACATATCTTTTAAACCAGCTTTAATTCCGTTAATTTGGTCTTTTGTTAATGCAAATGGCAAGTTTGATATAAAATCCTTTACTTTATTAAAATCAATATTTTTACATATTCCAACACTTTTATCCTTTAATTCTTTTAAATACATCATCTTAAACATAAAAATAAATAATTCTTCATAAATTAATTTTCTTCTTGCCTCTTTTATATCGATGGTATTTTTAGGATTATGAATATTATATATAGCTTCATTCTTAGAAATTAATTTATATTTACTATTTAAATATTCAGGTATATATTCCAAATAATTTAATTTACTTTTTAAAATTTCATTTATTAAAGATATAATGTTAGAATTCTTTAGTCCATTTATATTATGATAGTACGGTGTAATACTTTCTCCATTCATTTTTGATAATTTAATATCACTAGCAGTAAACATATTTTTGCTGTTATCATATTTTCCTATTAATGTTATTTCTCTTCCTAATGTTAGATTTCTATTTAAAAAGGCTCTATTAAAAATAGTTACATTTATCATTTTTCCATAAGATGAAGCCATAAACTTCAAAATATTAAAATTCTTTCTTAGATAAGAAACTTTTCCTACACTTGCAACAGTCGCATTTACACTTATTATGGTATTTTTATCACCATCTAAAGAATCTGGTTTTAATATTAAATATTTATATGGATAATACGAAAGTAAATCATTAATTGTGTATATATTTGCTTTATTAAGTGTTTGTTTTGTCTTTACACCTAAACCTTTAATGTTATCTAAATCCATCATAACCACCATATACATTATAACAAAAAAAACACTTCATAGTGAAGTGATAAAAAAATGTGGAAGGCCCCCTGAAGGCCTTCCTAAAAGAATAAAAAGGGGTTGACTAGTGTGATACTAGCACCAATTCGCCTTCTCAAGTGAATTGGTATTTCATATACTAAACGACAAAGTACTTTTTGTCAATAAGTTTTATTAATTTTATGAATAATTTTATTTTATTTCTAAAACGATTGGGCAATGGTCACTCCCCATTACTCCATTTAGCACTTTAGAATCAATAACCC
>CAZJQA010000013.1:0-12806 GCA_964548285.1 uncultured Muribaculaceae bacterium | reverse complement strand
AAATAATAAGAAAATAGATTTAATTAGTAATATATATAATTTAAGTGATAATGGAGAACTTATTAATACATCTTTATTTATAACAGCTGGTATTTATACCAAGGAATCAAATATTGAACCTGTTTCATCATTATATTCGTTAAAAGATAAAGTTGTTTATGCTGAGGATAATACATATTTATTGAGTAAGTTAAGTAGTTTAAATTGTATTGTTAAACCTATTAAGTATGATAATATTGGTAAGATTTCGAGAGAAAATAATGCTATTATAATATTAGATAAAAAAGTTGGTGAAGATTTACAAAAAACATATTTAAATGAATATTTAGAACGTTTTACAATAGATTTAAATGCTAATTATCAAATTAGAAGTTTTAGTGATGATAAAGTTAATAAATTATTAAAATATTATATTAATTATTTAGATACTGTAAGTACTAATTATCAAGGTTTAAAAGAAGCTGTAAAAATTAATAAAGATAATTTTATATTTGGAAGTATAGCTCGTTATGTTATTTATTTAACTATTATAACAGCTGTTATTATATTTATTATATATCGTTCATCAAAGAAAGTGAGATTACATAAGAAGATTAAAAAAGATAATAAATTAAAATATGTTGATCAATTAACTTCTTTAAAGAATCGTAATTATTTAAATGAAAATATTAGTACTTGGAATAAAAACACAATATATCCTCAAGGGGTTATAGTAATAGATTTAAGTAAAATTAAAGAAATTAATGATAAAAATGGATATTCAAGTGGGGATAAACAAATAACATCTTGTGCTTCAATTTTAATTAAAACTCAATTAGATAATACAGATATTATTAGAACTGATGGAAATGAATTTATGATTTATTTAGTTGGATATAACCAAAAGCAGATAACAAGTTATGTTCATAAATTATATAAGGAGTTCAAGAATTTACCATATGGAGAAGATGGATATGGTGCTCGTATTAGTTATAGTATGATTTTAAGTGATACTAAATCTATTGAAGATGCTTTAAATGAATGTACAACAGATATTCTAAATCAAAAAAAGAAGGAAGAAGAGAATGAAAATTCTTAATAAATTTAATAAATGGCTTAGAAGATTATTTAATATATTATGTAAAAAAGAGATGCTAACTCTTCCGGGACAGTTAGCTTTCTTTTGGCTTCTTGCTATTGTTCCAACGATTTCTCTTATAGCATATGGAGCTAGTATGTTTAATATATCTACTACATTTATTAGTGATTATATAACAAAAACATTGGGGTATAATATTACTAATCTAATAATGCCTATTATTGAAGAAATTAAAATTACACCAAGTTTAATTGTAACATTATTTATAACTTTTTATATTGCTAGTGGAAGTTCAAGTTCTATTATTGTTACTTCAAATAGTTTATATCATTTTGAAGATACTTCTTTTATTAAACGTAAAATTAAATCTATGGTTATGACTTTTATTCTTGTAAGTATGGTTGTGTTTTTGTTACTAGTACCTACATTTGGTAATAAAGTGGTGTTGATTCTTCAACAATTAAATGCTAGCAATAATATTATTAGGACAATTGAATTTATTTTTAATTTAACTAGAGGTCCTTTAGCTTGGTTGTTAGTTTTCTTTTTAATAAAAATTATATATACTATGGCACCTGATGGATTTGTACCAAGTAAATATAATAATAAAGGCACATTATTTACTACATTTGGAATTAATATTGTAACGTTAGTTTATTCATATTATGTTAATAATATAGCTCATTATGATATTTTATATGGAAGTTTGTCGCATATCGTTATTTTAATGATGTGGTTGTATTTAATTGCATATATTATTGTTATTGGTATTGCTATTAATACTGAGGAATATGAAAATATTAAAAAGGATTAGTTATATCAGTTTAATATAATTAATCCTTTTTTTGTTTTACAAAAATTTATTTATTTTGTATAATTGTTTTGATTGGAAGTGAGTGCAATGTTAGCTTACGGTAAAAATGTTTTATTATCAACTTCTAAAGATAAAATTAAGAGAGTCTATTTAAATAAGGGACGTAAAGATGAATCAGTTTTAAAGTATTTAAAAGATAATAAAATTAACTATGTGGTTGTAGATAATGATAGATTAAATAATATGGTTAAGGGAAATCATCAGGGAATTGTTTTAGAAGTAGATGAATATAAATATAAAAAATTAGAAGATTTATATCAATATGATTTTTTGGTAATGCTTGATCATATTGAAGATCCTCATAATTTAGGAGCGATAATAAGAACATGCGAAGCAGGAGGGGTAAAAGGAATAATAATTCCTAAAGATAGAAGTGCTTCTGTAAATGAAACAGTTATTAAAACAAGTGTTGGGACTACAGAAAATGTGTCGATAGTTAAAGTTACTAATTTAAATGAAACAATTAAGAAACTTAAAAAAGAAGATTATTTTATATATGGGACTAGTATGAATGGAAATGATTTGCGTCAAGTTAATCCGGCTGATAGAAAAGTTTTAATAATTGGAAATGAAGGCAAGGGAATGTCTAATTTGACAATGAAAAATTGTGATGAAATTATTAAAATACCTATGAAAGGTGAAGTTAATAGTTTAAATGCATCGGTTGCTTTAGGAATTGTTTTATTTAAGTTAGGAGGATTATCCTAATGCTTGAAAAAGAAGATAATATGTTAGTAGATATGAATAGTCAATCTAATGAAGATGTACGTAATACTTTATATCAAAAATATTTACCGTTGATTAGACATATAGTAAAGAAATATAAAAAGGCTGCTAATAACCTTGGATATGATTATAGTGATTTACTACAAGAAGCTAATTTAGCTTTTACGGACGCGATTAATAATTTTGATCAGGAAAAGGATGCTTCATTAAAAACATTTGTTATTTTATGTATTGAAAGAAAAATGCTTAATTTATTGTTTATTTCTAAGAATCAGAAACATCAAATAGCAAAAGATTCTCTTTCATTAAATTATGAGTATTTAGAAGATGGAAGTACTTTAGAAGATAAAATCGCTGATAGTAGTTTAGATCCATTAACAAAGTTTAGTGAAGAGTTTCAAAAAGATAAATTGATAAATGAGATTAAAGCTAAATTATCTGATAGTGAAAAGGAAGTTTTTATGTATATGATAGAAGGAATGAATTATCAGGAAATTGCAGTTAAATTAGAGAAGAATCCGAAGCAAATTGATAATACGATACAAAGAGTAAAGATAAAAGTTAAGAAAATATTGGAAGGTGACAGAAATGTTTAAAAAGAAATATCAAACTTATATTTGGATAGGTATATTATTGTTTTCAACTATAATTATATTTTTAACTATATTTAGATATACTGGTTATAAAGCTAGTACATCTAATAATGATGTTAAAGTAAGTGAATTTAAAAATATAAGTGATTTATCAGAAAAGGAATTACTTGATATTGCTGATAAAAAAAGAGATGAAGTTGAAGATACTCTTAAGGGTTTTAAAATGTTTACATTAAGTAGTATTTCAGATGATTATAATGAAAATGATGATAAAGAGTTAATAGGAATTTCAGATTTGTTTTTAGATAGTTTAAAGGATCTTGTTACGGATGAATTATATTCTAAGTATACAAGTGATATGATAAAGGTTAATATAAAAGATAATATTGAATTAAAGTATGATGATAAGATTTTATCTGAAGTTAATGAAGTATATGCTATTAAGAAACAAATTATTAATGAAATATTTGGTAATAGTGCAGTAGCTATAGATAATGTTTCATCTAAAGATATTAAATTAGAAACAGCAAGTAATAATGAAATTAATGGTAAAGTCATAATTAAATTCTGTGATTTAGATAATCATTGTAATGAAGGAAGTTTCTCATATAGTTTAAAAAAAGTTGATAATCAATGGAAAGTTTCTAAAATTAATTAAAAATACTTGAAAAACACTTAAATGTATGCTAATTTATAGTTGTTACACGTAAGTGTTTTTATTTTGGAAAAAAATGAGGAGTTAAAATGGCAAAGGAAAAAAAGTTAAAAAAAGAGAGAAAGACTAAAGAAAAGAAACAAGGATACTTAAAATCAGTATTTAAAGAAATGAAAAATGTTTCATTTCCAAGTAAAAAAGAAGTTGTTGAATATACTATTGCAACTATAGTTATTGTGATTTTACTTGTTGGGTTTTTTATAGGATTATCAGCATTACTTTCATGGGTTAAGGAGGTATTATAATGAATAAAGAATGGTATGTAGTATCTACTTATTCTGGATATGAAGAAAATGTTAAAGAAAAACTTGAGTCTAAGATTGAATCAATGGGATTACAAGATAATATATATAGAGTTATAATTCCTGAGATAACTGAAGTTGAAGTAAAAGATGGTGTAGAAAAAGAAAAGAAAAGAAAAATGTTTCCTAGTTATGTTTTAGTTGAGATGGTTATGAGTGATGAAGCTTGGTATGTTGTGCGTAATACTCCTGGGGTTACTGGCTTTATAGGCTCAAGTGGTAAAGGTGCTAAACCTACACCTCTTCCTCCAGAAGAAATTGATCATATTTTAGTAACTATGGGAATGACTAGACAAGAATTATCAGAATCATTAGTTGTTGGATCTAAAGTTGCTATTGTTGATGGTCCATTTAAGGGTATGGAAGGTACTATAAGTTCAATTGATTTAGAAAATAATAAGATAAACGTACTTATAGATTTGTTTGGTCAAGAAACAACAGTAGAAGTAGAAACATTCCAAGTAAAAACAATATAATTTACTACAATAAACATAAAAACGACAAAAATGACTTGTTTTTATGTTTTTTTTATGGTAGTATCATTGACGTGAGAAATCACAATTAGTGGGAGGGATTTTTAAGCGGACTCGCCTATACCACTAACACGTTAAAAACTAAAATCCATTAGAAAGGAGTGAGTTTTCGTGGCAAAAGAAGTCGTAAAGAAAATTAAACTACAAATTAGTGCTGGAAAAGCTACACCTGCTCCACCAGTTGGAACAGTTTTAGGACCAGCAGGAATTAATATTCAAGATTTTTGTCAAAAATTTAATGACGCAACTAGAGATAAAATGGGAGATGTAGTTCCATGCGAAATTTCTATCTATGATGATAGATCATTCACTTTTGTTTTAAAGACTCCACCTGCTGCATTCTTATTAAAGAAAGTTGCTGGAATTAAAAAAGCAAGTAAAAAAGGTGCTAATGAAATCGTTGCTACTATAACAAAAGAACAATTAAAAAGTATTGCTGAAATAAAATTACCTGATTTAAATAGTTATGATGTTGAAGCTGCAATGAAAGAAATTGAAGGAACTGCTAGAAACATGGGTATTGCTGTTAAAGGCTTAAATGATGTTGAATTACAAGAACAAGCAAAAGAAGCTCAAGCAGAAGAAGCTCAAAGAGAAAAAAGACAAGAAGAATTAGCTGAAATGGAAGCAGAATCTAAAGAAGCTGCTGATGTAGATAAAGTAGAAGTTATCGGCAAAGAAAAAGAAGAAAAAACAGAAGAATAATATAATTTTTAGTCCGCCAAATATACCACAGTTAGGAGGTTAAAGAATGAAAAAATATGGTCGTAAATATGTGGAAGCTAGTAAGTTAGTTGAAAAAAACAAACTTTATAGCGTTGATGAAGCTACTGAATTAGTAACTAAGACTGGTATTACAAAATTTGATGGAACAGTTGATTTTGCTGTTAAATTAAATCTTGATACTAAAAAAGCTGATCAACAATTACGTGGCTCATTTGTTTTACCAAATGGAACAGGTAAAAAGAAAAGAGTTTTAGTTATTGCTAAGGGTGCTGCTGCTGAAGAAGCTAAAAAAGCTGGTGCTGACTATGTTGGTGACAAAGACATGATTGAAAAAATTCAAAATGAAAATTGGTTCGATTATGATGTTATTGTTGCTACACCAGATATGATGCCAGAATTAGGACGTATTGGTAAGATTTTAGGACCTAAAGGTTTAATGCCTAACCCTAAAACTAATACTGTTACTCCAACACCTGCAAAAGCTATTGAAGATATTGAAAAAGGTATGGTTGAATTCAGAACTGATTCATTTGGAAATATTCATGGTATCTTAGGTAAAGTATCTTTCAAAAAGGAAGCTTTAAAAGAAAACTTAGAATATGTTATTAAAACATTAAATAAAATCAGACCTACATCAGTAAAAGGAAAATACATTCAAAGTATTACAATTTCAACTACTATGGGTCCTGGAATTAAAATTGATCAAAATACCTTTGACAATTAATTAAAATAAATATATAATACGTTATGAAAAGTTAAACCGAAGACAGCAAGGGATTTATTCTTAATAATCTTGCCGAGGGACACTTATACTTTAAGTTTGTCCACCGGATAAACTTTTTATATTATTAGAAGGAGGATGCTTAATGGCTAGCCAAAAGATTCTTGATCAGAAGAAGAATACTGTTAAGGAAATCGAAGATAGCATTAAAAATAGCGAATCAGTTATTTTATTTGAATATCTTGGATTAACAGTATCTGAAATAACTGAATTAAGAAACAAATTAAGAGAAAGTAATGCTACAGTTAAAGTTTATAAAAATACTCTTTTAAAAAGAGCGTTAGAAGACTTAGATATTAATTTCGAAGGCTTTTTAGAAGGTCCAAATGCTATTTTATTTGGTAAAAATTTACTTGAACCAATTAAAATTATCTCTGAATTTGCTAAAAATCACGAGAAATTATCTATTAAAGTTGGTGTTATAAGCGGAAATGTTGCAGATCTTGCCACAATTAATGAATATGCATCTATACCATCAAGAGAAGGATTACTTACAATGCTTGCTGCTGGTATGATGGAACATGTTCGTAATTTATCAATTGCATTAGATTTATATGCAAAAGGAAAAGAAAATTAAGGAAAGGAATGATATTAAATGGCAAAAATTACTAAAGAAGATTTTATCTCTTCATTAAAAGAAATGACTATTCTAGAAGTTAAAGAACTTGTAGATGCAATGAAAGAAGAATTTGGAGTAGATCCAAGTGCTGTAGCTGTAGCTGCTGCACCAGCTGCTGCTGAAGCTGAAGAATCAGCTACAAAAACAGTTGTATTAAAGAACTTTGGAGCTAATAAAATGGCTGTTATTAAATTAGTTAAAGAAGTAACAGGATTAGGATTAGTTGATGCTAAGAACTTAGTTGAAAAAGGTGGAAATATTAAAGAAAACATTCCAACTGAAGAAGCTAACGAATTAAAAGCTAAATTAGAAGAAGCCGGCGCTGAAGTAGAACTTGCTTAATTCTAATAATAATTTAACTGCTAGAGTTTATCTAGTAGTTTTTTTTAATTATTATTGTCTAAATTTAAAAAGTTAGATATAATAATATTTGAAAAGAGGTTATTATGAAGGATACTATTATTAAATATTTAAAAATAATACTAAACCATTATTTTGTTTCTATGAAACTAATAAAATAGTTAAGGGAAATAAATATTACAAGTGTGTAAGTTTTGGATATAAATATTATGAATATATAGAACCTTCTCAAAAAACTTATGGATTTGGAGCAGTTTTTATGGGTAGTAATATAGAAAAAGAGGCAGAGGCAAATTAAAATGAGATTAAATAATCACGGTTGGGGTTTGAGAGAAATGCTTGTTTTTTCAGCAATTATTTTTCTTTTTGTGATATTAGCTTTTATATTAATTAATAATCTATATAAAGAATTACCTGATTTGACTGAGGGGCCTGAAACATATAATCAATCAACTAGTGTTGTTAAAAATGAATCAAACGATAATAGTTATGAATTAATAGAAAGAAAACTTTCTAATGCTGCTAAAAGATTTATTGCAATAACAAAAGAAGATAGAAAAATATTATTATCTGATGATTTATTAATGGGTAAGTACATAACAGAGAGTAGTTTGAAAACTTCAGATGATATTTGTAGTGGTTATGTAGATATTAATAATGGTTATAAAGCATATATAATGTGTAATAAGTATGAAACAGAAGGGTACTAAGATGAATATACAAAGAATGAAAATTGTTAGTGTTGTCTGGGGTCTTCTGCTTTTTTCATTAGTATCTGTTTTAACTGTAATTGGCTTTATATATAAAGAAAAGAAAAAGGAATATAAGAATTATGAATTATTAATTGAAGAAACAGCAGAAAAATATGTTGAAGATAAATCTTTGTTTGATGATAACTTAAAGATAGATATTGAAGAATTGTTAAATAATGGATATTTAGATACAACATATGTTAATAATGAAAAATGTGAAGGTTATGTATTGATGATGAAAGTAAGTAATCATTATGATTTTAATGGTTATATTAAGTGTTCTAATTATACAACAAAGGGATATGATAAATAATTATAATTAATAAAAAAAATCTCTTGACGAACTAGGTCATATTTGTTATCATATTCTTGATTTTTAAATCATGGTTTTACTGCGGTAAAACCTAATTTAAAGAGATATTTGATACACCAGGATGTGTGTATATGGAAAGGAGAGCTTATGGCTACAATTAACCAACTAGTAAAAAAAGGCAGAAAACAAAAAACAAGAAAGAGTAAAAGCCCAGTATTAAATATTGGCTATAATTCATTTGAAAGAAAACAAACTGAATTAGACAGTCCTCAAAAAAGAGGAGTTTGTACTCGTGTTGCAACTAAAACACCTAAGAAGCCAAACTCAGCATTAAGAAAATATGCCAGAGTTAGACTATCTAATGGTAAAGAAATTGATGCTTATATTCCAGGAGAAGGACATAATTTACAAGAACATAGCGTTGTTTTAGTACGTGGTGGTCGTGTAAAAGACTTAATCGGTGTTCGTTATCATATTGTACGTGGTACTCTTGATACTCAAGGAGTTCAAAATCGTAAACAAGGTCGTAGTAAATACGGTGCTAAAAAACCAAAAAATTAATAGAAGGAGGAATTATATATGCGTAAGAGAATAGCAGAAAAAAGAGACGTATTACCAGATTCAGTATATAAATCAAAGGTTGTTGCTAAGTTAATCAACCAAATTATGCTTGATGGTAAAAAAGGAACAGCTCAAAATATTCTTTACGAAGCTTTCGATATTATTAAAGAAAAAACTGGTAAAGATCCACTTGAAGTTTATATGTCAGCTCTAGAAAACGTTAGACCAGCTCTAGAAATTAGATCTAGAAGAGTTGGTGGAAGTAATTATCAAGTTCCAGTTGAAGTTAATGATGAGAGAGCTCAAGCATTAGCTTTAAGATGGATTGTTAATTATTCTAAAAATAGAAATGGTAAGGGAATGGCTTTAAATTTAGCTAATGAACTTATCGATGCATCAAACAATACTGGTGGTGCAGTTAAAAAACGTGAGGATACTCACAAAATGGCAGAAGCTAATAAGGCATTTGCTCATTATAGATGGTAGGATATTATGGCAAGAGATACAGAAATTAGTAAATTAAGAAATATTGGTATCATGGCTCATATTGATGCTGGTAAAACAACTACTACTGAAAGAATTTTATACCTAACTGGTATAACTCATAAGATTGGTGAAACACATGATGGTGCTTCACAAATGGACTGGATGGATCAAGAAAAAGAAAGAGGTATTACTATTACAAGTGCAGCAACAACTGCACATTGGAAAGGACATCGTTTAAACATTATTGATACTCCAGGACACGTCGATTTTACTATCGAAGTTCAAAGAAGTTTAAGAGTTCTAGATGGAGCTATTGCATTATTAGATGCTAATGCTGGTGTAGAACCTCAAACTGAAACAGTATGGGGACAAGCAAATGAATATAATGTTCCAAGACTAATTTGCGCTAATAAAATGTGCAAAATTGGTGCAGACTTTTATATGTCATTACAATCTTGTCGTGATAGATTAGGCGCTAATGCTGAAGCTATTGAAATTCCAATTGGTGCTGAAGATCATTTTGAAGGTGTTGTTGACTTAGTTAACATGAAAGCTCAAATGTTTGCTGGAGATGAACTTGAAACTATGACTGAAGCTGAAATTCCAGCAGATATGAAAGATAAAGCAGAAGAATATCATACAAGATTAGTTGAAGCTGTTGCTGAAACAGATGATGCTTTAATGGAAAAATATTTAGAAGGTCAAGAAATCAGTGTTGATGAATTAAAGGCTGCTATAAGAAAAGCTGTATTAAAAGCAGAATTCTTCCCAGTTTTATGTTCAGATGCTTTAGCTAATAAAGGTATTCGTTTATTACTAGATGCTATTGTTGATTATTTACCAGCTCCTACAGATGTAGCTGCTATTGAATGTTTTGATCCTAAAACTGGAGCTGATGTATTACGTCATCCAAGTGATTCAGAACCATTTACTGCAATGGCATTTAAGATAATGACTGATCCATTTGTTGGTAGACTTTCTTTCTTCAGAGTTTACTCAGGAAAATTAACAGCAGGTTCTTATGTATTAAATAGTACAAAAGGAGAAAAAGAAAGAATTGGCCGTATTCTACAAATGCATGCAAATACTCGTAAAGAAATTACTGAAGTTTATGCTGGTGAAATAGCTGCTGCTGTTGGTCTTAAGAATACTACTACTGCAGATACATTGTGTGATGAAAAATCTCCTTGTATCATGAAGGGTATGGAATTCCCAGAACCAGTTATCGATATAGCTATAGAGCCAAAGACTAAAGCTGATCAAGATAAAATGGCTTTAGCATTACAAAAATTAACAGAAGAAGATCCAACATTAAGATGTAAAACTGATACTGAAACAGGACAAACTATTCTTTCTGGTATGGGTGAATTACACTTAGATGTTATAGTTGAAAGATTAAAAAGAGAATTCTCTGTTGAATGTAATAAAGGTAAACCTCAAGTTGCTTACCGTGAAACATTTACTGTTGCAGGAGACTGTGAAGGTAAATATATTAAACAATCAGGTGGACGTGGACAATACGGACATGTTTGGATTAACTTCGAACCAAATCCTGAAAAAGGATATGAGTTTGTTGATGCTGTTGTTGGTGGAGTTGTTCCAAGAGAATATATTCCAGTTGTAGACAAAGGATTACAAGAAGCAATGGCTGGTGGTGTATTAGCTGGATATCCAATTGTTGATGTTAAAGCTACATTACATGATGGTTCATACCATGAAGTCGATTCTTCAGAAATGGCCTTCAAAGTTGCCGCTAGTTTAGCATTAAAAGCAGCTAAGGATAAGTGTAAAGCTGTTCTTCTAGAACCAATAATGAAAGTTGTTGTTGATGTTCCAGAAGAATATGTTGGAAATGTTATGGGTGATTTAACAAGTCGTCGTGGTAGACCTCTTGGACAAGAAAGCCTAGGTATGAAAACTAGAATTACTGCTACTGTACCATTATCAGAAATGTTTGGTTATGCTACAGATTTAAGAAGTAATACACAAGGTAGAGGAATATTCCAAATGTTCAAAGATCATTATGAAGAAGTTCCAAAATCTATTGCAGAAGAAATCATCAAGAAAAATGCAACTAATTAAAAATAATACTTGAATTTATTTCAAGCATTAGATAAAATAAATAAGTGAAAGGAGAATATTTATGTCAAAAGAAAAATTTGATCGTTCAAAAGAACATGTTAATATTGGTACTATAGGTCACGTTGACCATGGTAAAACAACATTAACAGCCGCAATTACAAAATTATTTGGAAACTTTGTTGCTTATGAAGATATCGATAAAGCTCCAGAAGAAAGAGAAAGAGGTATTACAATTAATACATCTCACGTTGAGTATCAAACTGAAAAACGTCATTATGCTCACGTAGATTGTCCAGGACATGCTGACTATGTTAAAAACATGATCACAGGTGCTGCTCAAATGGATGGTGCTATCTTAGTTGTTTCAGCTGCAGATGGTCCAATGCCTCAAACAAGAGAACATATTTTACTTGCTCGTCAAGTTGGTGTTCCTAAAATTGTTGTTTATATGAACAAATGTGACCAAGTTGATGATCCAGAATTATTAGACTTAGTTGAAGAAGAAATTAGAGATTTATTAGGAGAATATGGTTTTGATAAAGATTGTCCTATTATTCGTGGTTCTGCTTTAAAAGCTCTTGAAGGAGATCCAGCTGCTGAACAATCTATTCGTGATTTAATGAGTGCTGTAGATGAATATATTCCATCTCCAGTTCGTGATAACGAAAAACCATTCTTAATGAGTATTGAAGATGTATTCACTATTTCAGGTCGTGGAACAGTTGTTACTGGTCGTGTTGAACGTGGTAGATTAAATCTTAACGATGAAGTTGAAATCGTAGGATTAAAACCAACAAGAAAAACAGTTGCTACAGGAATCGAAATGTTTAGAAAAACATTAGACTTTGCTGAAGCAGGTGATAATGCGGGTGTTCTATTACGTGGTATTAACCGTGAAGATGTTGAACGTGGACAAGTTCTTGCTAAACCAGGAAGTGTTACACCTCATCATAAATTTAAGGCTAGAGTTTATGTCTTAACTAAAGAAGAAGGCGGACGTCATACTCCATTCTTCTCAAATTACAGACCTCAATTCTATTTCCGTACAACTGACGTTACTGGTGTTATTGAATTACCAGAAGGCGTTGAAATGGTTATGCCAGGAGATAACGTAGATATGACAGTTGATTTAATTGCATCAGTAGCTCTTGAACAAGGTACTAAGTTCTCAATTCGTGAAGGCGGACGTACTGTAGGTGCTGGTTCAGTTTCTGAAATTATCGAATAATTAAAAGAAGATTTAATCTTCTTTTTGGTACTATAAAAGTGTAATAGTTAATTACTATTAAGTAATTGATTATTGCA
>CAZJQA010000012.1:6889-13264 GCA_964548285.1 uncultured Muribaculaceae bacterium | reverse complement strand
AAAAGATAAAGTAAATATGGGTGAATCTTGGTCAGAAACGTGGATGAAAAATGGACAAAAGAGATATCATTATGATGATAATTTTCAAAATGTTTCTAATTATGCAATTAATAATTTAATATTAAAAAGAGTAAAATAAGCTTCTTATAAGAAGCTTGCTTGCTTTATTAGAACAAATGTGTTATGATAAAAATATCATGAGGAGATTTATGCTTGATAAAATAATTGGGGGAAATTTTTAATGAATTCAAATTTAACTGGTAAACCATCAATTGATAGACCTTGGTTAAAATATTATACCAAAGAAGAAAAAAACACAGAAATACCTAAAATGAGTGCTTATGAGTACTTATATCATCAAAATAAAAAGTACTTAGGAAGAGTAGCTCTTAGTTATTTTGATCGTGAGATAACATTTAATGAGTTATTTTCAAAGATTGAAGATACAGCTAAGGCATTAGAGGCATATGGAATTGATAAAGGAGATATAGTTTCTATTTCTTTGCCAAATATTCCAGAAGTAGTATATTTATTTTATGCTATTAGTAAAATTGGCGCTATTGCTAATATGATAGATCCTCGTACAAGTTCTGAGGGTATTAAAAATTATGTAAAAGAAGTTAATTCAGATCTTTTAATAGTAATTGATTCTTACTATAATAAAGTAAATACTTTTGTGGATGATAATTTAGTTAAAAATATAGTAGCTGTTTCACCTGCAGAGTCTTTACCATTTGGATTAAATCTTGGATATAAGGCTAAGGAATTTATCGAGGAATTAAAAGATCCATCTAAAAAGGTTGTATTAAATAAAGATACTTTAACTTGGAAAAAGTTTATAAATAATGGAAAAAATTATCTTGGTAATACTCATACAGAATATCTTCCAAATAGACCATTAGTAATTGAACATACTGGAGGAACAACAGGATTTGCAAAGGGAGTTGTTTTATCAAATGATAATATTAACTCTGTTGCAATTCAAAGTGTTTTAACAGGAATTCAAATGAAGAGAGAAGAAACGTGGTTAGATATTATGCCACCTTTTATTGCTTATGGTGTAGGTATGGGACTTCATTTACCTTTAACAATTGGTATGAAAACATATTTAATACCTCAGTTTGATGCACATAAATTTGGTGATTTAGTTTATAAATATAAAGCTAATCATATGGTTTTTGTTCCATCATATTGGGAATCTATAATTAATAATAAGAAACTTCAAAATGAAGATTTATCATTTATAATTGCGCCTACAGTTGGTGGGGATGCGATGGATCCAACATTAGAGAAAAAGGCTAATCAATTTTTAAAAGAACATAATTGTAGTTCTCAAGTCGTTAAGGGATATGGAATGACTGAAGTTTGTGGCGGTGTATCTGGTACAAGTGAAAGAAACAATCATGAAGGAAGTGTTGGTATTCCATTTGTTAAAACAATTATTTCAGTTTTTGATCCGGATACTAATGAAGAATTGAGTTATAATCAAGAAGGCGAAATATGTATGACTGGTCCAAATATTATGCTTGGATATTATAACAATGAAGAAGAAACTAAAAAAGTTTTAAGAAAGCATGAAGATGGACGTATATGGGTTCATAGCGGTGATATAGGATATATGAAAGAAGATGGAAGTGTTTATATAGTTGATAGAGTTAAACGTATGATTATAAGATACGATGGCTTTAAAATATTCCCATCATTAATTGAAAAAGTTATATCATCACATGAAGCTGTTGAAAGTTGTAAAGTTGTTGGAATTAAAGATCCAGAACATGCTCAAGGAAAACTACCTAAAGTTCATATTGTCATTAGACCAGAGTATATTGGAAATGAAAAAATTATTGAGTCACAATTAAGAAAATTATGCGCAACAAATTTACCTGAATATGTTCAACCAGTTGATTATAAATTTAGAGATGTATTACCACTTACACCAATTGGTAAAATAGACTATCGTGCTCTAGAAAGAGAAGATAGTTTGACTGGTCCAGTATTAACATTAAAAAGATAGAAAATACCTCTTAGTGAGGTGTTTTTTTTAATAATTATATGTTATAATATGTACATGAATAGAAAATAGGTGTTAATATGATAGTAGGTGTATCATTTATAACTTGTAGTTTAATTTTTTTAAGTCTTATTTGTTTTGCTTATTTTAGTAAAAAAACCATAAATACATTTGAGACACGTATATATACTAAATTGTTATCTCTTAATATGATTGGCTTAATATTAGAACTTGGATGTAGTTTTACAGTATCTCATATGTCTATGATGCCTCTTCTAAATGAGATAATAAATCGTGCTTTCTTAGTATATTTTGCATCTTTTATATCTTTATTTACTTTATATGTTTATATAATATCAAAAAAACGTGATAAATTATATTATGAAACAAAAGCAATATTTTCAAGCAAAGAGAAAGTTATATTTACTATATTTTATTTTTTATTACTTATTAGTGTTTTATTCTTAAAATTAGAGTATTATTATGATGGTAATGCTGTTTATTCATATGGATTAGCAGTTGATGTAATAACATATACTTCAGGTTTTTATCTTATTTTAGATTTAATATTTGTTGTTCCTAATATTAAACATATACCTCGTAAAAAATTAGCACCTTTATTAGCTTTATTTGTGTTTTTAGTAATGGCATTATTTATAAGGTTATTAAATCCTTCTATAATATTAATTACTTGTTCTTTTGCTTATGTTACAACTATTATGTATTTTACAATTGAAAATCCTGATTTAAAAATATTAAATGAATATGTTCGTAATAAAGAATTAGCGTCTGCTAATATTGAAGATAAAACTAATTTATTATTTAAGATATCACAAGATGTTAAAAATCCATTAAGTAAAGTTGAAATGCTTTCTAATAGAATATTAAAAGAAGATAATATGCATGATATTAAAAGTGATGCTTATAATATTAAAGTGCTAACTAAAGATGTTAATGACACGATTAATAAGGTTTTAAATATATCGGAAATTGATATAAGTAAGATAAAATTAACAAGTACAACTTATAATTTTTATAATCTATTTAATCAAATTATATTAACTGTAATGGATAAGATAGATAAAAAGGTTGATTTTAAATATAGTATGTCTTCACTTGTTCCTAAAACAATGTATGGTGATGCTTTAAAATTAAAACAAGTTATTTATTCATTGATTGCTAATTCTATGAAACATACTGATAAAGGTTATGTAGATTTAGATGTTTCAGCAATAATACGTAATGATATATGCCGTTTATTAATTACTATTAGTGATACAGGAGAAGCAATTCCTTTAGATAAAGTAAATGCCTTATTAGATGATAAAGAACCTTTAAAAGATGAAGAAGTTGATAAAATAAAAGAAACTGAGGTTGATTTAAGGATTGTAAAGAAAATTATTGATGCATTTGGTGGAACTCTACTTATAAGGGGAGAGGAAAATGTTGGTACAACCTACAGCGTTATTTTAGATCAAAAAATTGATGATAGTAATTTACTTATGGAATCTGCTAAGAATTCTTTAGGAGTTATAAGTAATAAGAAAAAAGTGTTATTAATTGATGATGATTATAAAGAATTAGAATTATATACTAGAGAATTAAAAGCTAATAATTATGAAGTTACATCAACAATGTATGGTAAAGATGGTATAGATAAAATAAATAATGGTAATTCTTATGATTATGTATTTATAGATGATGAAATGGAATATAAGAATGCTGTTGAATTGATTAAAGAAATAGATACTAAGAAAATGAAAGTTATAGTAATGTTAGATCCAAGTAAAGAATTTATAAAAGAACATTATTTAAATGATTATAAATTCTATGATTATTTATTAAAAAGAAACTATCAATCTGAAATTAAACGTATAAAAAACAAGGGATAGTTATGAAGACTCTTAGAGTCTTTTTTAATGCTTAAACTTGCAAACAAGTGTATTATATATTATAATAAGGTTATTTATGGAGGATTTATATGAATGATATTAAAGATAAAATATTAAGTGTTATAAGCCTTATTGATTATCGAAAAGGAATGAATTATGATGAAGATTTAATCACATATATTGGCAAAAATATAAAGAGTGGTTTAGATGTTTATAATTTTTTAGTTCATTCTGAGTCTTCGGTAAAAAAGTATCAAGTTAATATAAGTCTTAGTGATAATAATATAGAAGATATTTATTGTGATTGTCCTCAGTTTAATTCTTTTTCTTCTTGTAAACATGTCGCGGCTTGTTTAATAAGTTATTCTGATATTATATTTAGTAAATCTCCTGTGGTAATTAAAGATTATTCTAAAGATATTCTTGTTAATATGACTAGTAATATTTCTAATAATCCTAAAAAGAAAATTTCTATAATACCGGAAATAATTAGAGAAGATTATTATTATGGATCTTATTTTTTATTAAAAGTTAAATTAGGTTATGATAAATTCTATAGTTTGTTAGGAAAATTATCGGGATTTATGGAAGCATACCGTAATGAAGAAAAGTACAGCTTTGGAGTTAATTTTATATATGATCCTAATTTATATTATATAAGTGATGAAGATTATAAATTTTTAGAGTTATTAGAACTTCTTAAAAAAATTAATTCTTCCAGTGGTAACGAGTTAAATCTAAATTCTGTGGCTTTTAAATTATTATTAAAAACTAACCATAAGTTATATGATGAATTGGATAAAGAGATTTTATTGATTAAATCTTTTCCTTATAATGCTTATTTAAAAAAAGAAGATAATCAATATCAATTAAGTTTTAGTAATAGTGATATTATTTATAAGTCGTTAACTGAAGATGGTAATTATTTATATGATTTAAATAATACAATATATCAGTTGAGTAGTAATGAGATAAAATTATATAAGTTATTAAAAAGATTTAATACTAGCGTGATTAATTTTAAAGAAGAAGAGTTTGATAATTATCAAAGAAGTATATTAAAAGTAATAAAGAATAATTTAAGACTTGATGAAAGTGTTAAAAATATAATTATTGATATTAAACCATTAGTTAAGTTATATTTGGATTTAAATGAAGATAATATTATTTGTAATGTGATATTTAAATATCAAGATAATGAATTGAATTACTTTGATAAATCTAAAGATATTATTAGAGATAATGAATATGAAAGTAAAGTTATTGAGGATATATTAGAAAATGGATTTATTATAGATAATAATAAATTAGTTATTGATGATTTTGAACAAATATGTTTATTTATAGATGAAAAGTTGGATGAATTAAGTGAGAAGTATGATGTTTATACATCAGAAAAGATAAAAGAAACAAATATTTTAAAGAAAAATAAAGTTAGTTCAACTTTCCATATTGGAACAGACAATATACTTCATTTTGATTTTTCAATTGATGGAGTAGATTCTAAAGAATTAGATAATATATTAAATAGTTTAAAAGATAAAAAGAAATATTATCATTTACAAAATGGTAATATCTTATCTTTAGATAATAATGAAATAGAAGAATTATCGACATTAGTAGATGAATTAGATATTGATGCTGATACTTTAGAAAGTAGAGAATTACCTAAATATAAAGCATTATATCTAGATTCTATTAAGAATAGATATAATTTAAATACTAATAGTTTATTTGATGATTTTATTACTAATTTTTATAATTATAAAGATGAAGAGATTACTTTTAATGAAGATGAGTCATATTTAAGAGATTATCAAAAAGATGGGGTAAAGTGGTTAAGACGTTTATCTAAGTGTAATTTTGGAGGAATACTTGCTGATGAAATGGGTTTAGGTAAATCAGTTCAAACATTAATATATATTAAAAAGATGTTAGAAGAAGATAAGACGCGTAAATTCTTGATTGTAAGTCCAACATCGTTAATATATAACTGGGAACATGAGATTAAGAAGTTTGCTAGTGATTTAACTTATCATGTTTTTGGAGAAAATAAAATAATACGTCAAGATAGTTTGAAAAATTTTGAGGGGAATGTTTATATTACATCGTATGGATTATTAAGAGAAGATCTTGATTTATATAAAGATAAAAATTTTTATTGTATGATAATTGATGAAGCACAAAATATTAAAAATCCAGGAACGGGTTTAACTAAAGCTGTTAAAAGAGTTAAGGCAAGTATTAAATTTGCTTTAACGGGAACACCTATAGAAAATTCAATAGTTGAACTATGGAGTATCTTTGATTATATAATGCCAGGATTTTTATCTAATTTGATGCATTTTGAAAAACGTTATAAGATTGATGATTTTAATGAAGAAACTAATAAATTGTTAGATAATTTAAAGGAACAAGTAAGACCTTTTATCTTAAGAAGAAAAAAAGAAGATGTTATAAAGGATCTTCCGG
>CAZJQA010000012.1:0-6875 GCA_964548285.1 uncultured Muribaculaceae bacterium | reverse complement strand
TAATAATTACGCCCATGAACAAACAATTCTTAAGACTATTAAGAATATCTTTATAGATTTAAATGAAGCTCAAAAGAAAGTATATGCATCTGAAGTAAGTTATGTTAAAAATAAGATGGATAATATGATTAAAACTAGTGGGTTTAATAAGAATAAGATGGAAATTCTTGCTTTATTAACTAGATTAAGAGAGATATGTATTGATCCATCAATTCTTTATGAAAATTATAATGAAGGTAGTAGTAAGATTGATACTTTATTAGATATAATAAATGAGTATACAATTAACAAGCATAAGATATTGTTATTTACTAGTTTTAAAAAAGCTTTAGAGTTAGTTCGTACTAAGTTATTAGAAAGAGGAATATCTTCATATACTATTGCGGGTGATGTTCCTTCATATAAAAGACAACTTCTTGTTGATTCTTTTAATAAGGATAATACAAGTGTTTTCTTGATAATGTTAAAATCTGGTGGTACAGGTCTTAATTTAACTGCGGCAGATACCGTTATTCATCTTGATTTGTGGTGGAATCCTAAGGCTGAAGAACAAGCTACTGATAGAACTCATCGTATAGGACAAACGAAAAATGTAGAGGTTATAAAACTAATAACTAAGGGGACTATTGAGGAACATATATTAGATTTACAAGAAAAGAAAAAGATTTTAAGTGATAAAATCCTTGATGATAATCTAAGTGATTCTAATTACTTAAAATCTTTAACTGAAAATGATATACGTAATATTTTAGCTTATGAAAATAATGATTAGTTTAAGATATATATAAATATATTTAAATATGTAGCAATTAGTAACCATATAAAATATGGTATAAATAGATAATATGATATCTTACTAGAATATTTAAATTTACTAATTAATATAAATGTATTTATTAATAGTAATAAGATAATTATGATAGATATTAAAAACCATCTTAAATTAAAAAATACGATTGACCATAAGGCATTTAAAAATAGATTAGTGTAGTATAGTTTCTTTACTTTGGATGGACTATCTTTATAATAAGCATATCCAATAAAGAGATATAATATGGTCCATACGATTGGAAATGCTATTTTTGGAGGGGCAAGAGGTGGCTTTATAATTTCATCATAGATATTCATATTATCTTTAGTTATTAAACTTATAACTAAACCAAGTCCTAATGGGACAAATATTTTAATATACTTTTTGATTTTATCAAACATAATATCACCTATAACTAGTATATTAAATATTTATAAAAATATGTATGAAAGGAGTATTTATGAAAAAAGTATTAGTAACAGGGGCAAGTGGAGGATTAGGTTTAAACTTGTCTAAATCATTACTTGAAAGGGGATATTTTGTTATAATGCATTATTATAAGAATATTGATGGTGTATTAAAGTTACATGAAAGATATCCAGAACAAAGTATAATAATAAAATGTAATTTAGAAGATGAATTAGAGGTTAAAAAGATGAATGATGATTTATCTAAGTGTGATATTTCTAATATCGTAATTAATCAGGGAATAGAACATCTTTCTAATTTAGAAGAAAAGAATAGTAAGACATTTTTAGATGTATTTAAAGTAAATACTTTAGCGTCATTTCTGATATTTAAATATTTTGGAGATAATGTTAATAAGAATCATGGACATATTGTTGTAGTATCTAGTGATAATACAATAGATAAATATGATATGGTTACACTAGAATATGATGTATCTAAATATGGATTAAATATGTTATCTAAAGAATTTGCTAATTATTATTTAGATAGTTATATTAATACTATTTGTTTTGGATTTTTAGATACTCCGATGAATGATTTTCCGGATTGGGTTAAAGATGAGTTAAAATTTGTTCCATTACAAAAAGCTAGTGATGAGATAATTAAGCTTTTGGAATGTGATTATACAGGAAAGGAAGTAGTAATAAATGAATAATGAAATTAAAGAGGCAGAAAAAGTGTTACAAGATGAATTTCATAAAGTAGATGAGATTGAAGAATATAATACGAGTAAAGTAATGAATGCTTTTTATAAAAATGAATTATCAGAAAGTGATTTATATGGGACTACTGGATATGGATATGGTGATGCTGGAAGAGATAAAATAGAAAATATTTATAAAGATATTTTTAAGTGTGAAGATGCTCTAGTTAGATCACAGTTTATATCAGGAACACATGCGATTACGAAAACATTATTTGGATTATTAAGACCAAATGATAATATGTTATCAATAACTGGAATGCCATATGATACATTACATGAGGTAATTGGTATTAAGGATAATAATAGTTCTTTAAAAAGTTTTTTAATATCTTTTAATAAGATTGATTTAGTAAATAATGATTTTGACTATGAAAAGATAGATGAATATTTAAAAAATAATAATCCTAAGATTATTCATATACAAAGAAGTAAGGGATATGATAATCGTGAATCTTTATCTATTACTAAGTTAGAGAAGGTTATTAAGTTTATTAAGGAAAGATGTAATTCTATTGTCATGGTTGATAATTGTTATTGTGAATTTGTTTCTAAAAAAGAACCAACTGAAGTAGGGGCAGATATAGTTGTAGGATCTTTAATTAAAAACCTTGGTGCTGGTATGTGTTCTAATGGCGGTTATGTTGTTGGAAAGAAATCATTAGTTAAACTTGTTGCGGAATCCTTAAATGTTCCAGGTGAAGGTAAGGAAGTAGGTCCTAGTATAAACTTTAATAAAATGATATTAATGGGACTTTTTTTAGCTCCATCTGTAGTATCTTCATCTTTAAAAATTAATATCTTAACAAGTTATTTATTAGATAAGAGAGGATATAATGTTAGTCCATTATATAATGAAGAACATAGTGATATTGTTTTATCAATTGTTTTTAATGATAAAGATAAATTAATATCATTTATACGTGGTATTCAAAATGGTTCTCCAATAGATTCTAATGTTACTTTAATTCCTTCTCCAATGCCTGGATATGATGATGATATTATTATGGCAAGTGGATCTTTTACTCAAGGATCATCAATTGAAATATCTTGTGATGGACCAATTAGACCTCCTTATATTGCATATTTACAAGGTGGATTAACGTATCAAAGTGCTAAATTCGCGATTAAAAAGGCTATAGAAAACATTGATAAACTATGATATTATATTATTATAGATAGGAGTAGTGTATGAACGAAGGAAAAGAAGATTTTTATTTAGATACTGAAAATGGAAGCGTTAAATGTCATATTATAACAGAAGTATATGATGAAGAAACTAAAAAATACTATTTAATTTATGAAGCTGAGGATGATTTAGATAACTGTTATGTATCATCATTTGTTCCTGGAAATTTACAAGAATTAAATGATGTAACAAGTGAAGAATTAGAAAGAATTAAGGAGTTAATTAATGAACAATAATAATGATAAGATAGATGTCTATTTTCCAAAAAGGAAGATGTATACAGCTTCTCCTATTAAAACCAAAAAGACATTAAAATCACGAAAAGGAAAAGCTAAATTTAGTCCTAAAAATATGTTGTTTATTTTAGGTGGAGTTTCAATTATAAGTTTATCAGTAGTTAATAATCGAAATAATAATTTAATTTCTAAGAGAGTAGAAATAAAAAAGAATTTTGGAGAAGAAAACATAGAAGAACTAGCACCTGCTATAATCAATAAATCTTATGAAGATATACTATCTGAAGAAAAAGATAATAATAAAGATACTATTTATATACAAACAGAATCTGAATTAAAAACAGATGTTTTATTAAGTAAAGAACCAGAAGAACCACTTATCGAAAATGTTGAGGAAACTCCGGTAATGGAAGAAGAAAGTACAAATATTAATGAGGATTATCGTACTTGTACAATTGATAAAAATCGAGATTTTGAAGGTAAATATGATAAAAGAAGAGAAATTCATGAATTATATGGAGATTTGATATATGAATATTGTACTATGTATGGATTAGATCCTGATTTATATGAATGTCTTTTAACTCATGAGGGTGGTAAAGGTAATAATGTTGGTAGTATAACAACAGCTTTAATTGGTGAAAAAATCAATGTGCCAACATTTGATGGTGATACTTATTTAGGTGATGAATTAATATATATTAGTAAATATGATGATGATAATGCAGCTATAAAAGCTAAAAAAGAAGGATATAATGTTTATTCTATAAGTGAAGTAAAAAATAATTTAGAAACTAATATTCATATTAGTACAGCATTACTAGCTCATTTAATTAATTATCGTGAAAATGGTAGTGTTATAAAAGGAATAGCTTCATATAATGTAGGATATCCTTATATAGATAAGTTAATTAAAAAAGGTTATAACGAAGATGATTTAATTAATGCTAATTTACTTGCTAAGGTAGATGATGGTAATTATATTGGTAATATTATTCGTTATGCTTATAAAGAAGAAATTGAAAATGGATTTAATGTAAAAATTGTTAATCAGGATAAAAGTGTTTATATTGTTAATCAAAAATTTAATACTATAATGCAACATGAGGAAAAAGATGAAGAAATTAAATATAGTTTATGAAGATAAGAATTTATTAGCTGTTAATAAACAGGCAGGTTTACTAACTATTAATACTGATAAAAATCATCATTCTTTATATGAGGAAGCATCAATGTATGTTAAAAAACAGTTTCCAAAGAATAAAGTGTTTATTGTTAATAGACTTGATAAAGACACTTCTGGAATTGTTTTATTTGCTAAGAATAAAACTTTAAAAGAACAGTTGCAAAAGAATTGGAATAGCATTGCTAAAAGATATTATTATGCGATTGTAAATGGTAAAACAAATAAACAAGAATCATTAAAGAATTATTTGTTAGAAGATAAATATTTTAATGTTTATGAAAGTCCTAAAGGAAAATTATGTTTGACAGATTATAAATTAATAAAGTATAATCATCCCTATAGTTTATTAGATGTATCTATTAAAACAGGACGTAAAAATCAAATAAGGGTTCAATTATCTTTAATTAATCATCCTATAATAGGAGATAAGAAATATCATTCAAAGAAGAATCCTCTTAATAGACTAGGATTACATAATTATAAATTAGAAATAGAAGTTCCGGGTTATAAGAAGACTTTAGTTTTTGAAACTAAAATGCCTAAGGAATTTCAGGAGGTAATATGCAAAGAATTCAAAAAATCATTGCCGAAGCAGGATATGCAAGTAGAAGAAATGCCGAAGAATTAATAAAAAAAGGGCTTGTTAAAGTAAATGGTAAGAAAGCTATATTAGGCGATAAAGCTGATTATAATGATGTTATAACAATTAATGATGTTCCAATTAATAAAAGCGAAGAAAAAGTTTATTATATGTTATATAAGCCTATGGGATATATTTCAAGTGTTAAAGATGAAGAAAATAGACCAACTGTATTAAGTCTTATTAATGAACAAAAAAGGATATATCCTGTTGGAAGATTAGATTATAATACAACTGGTATGCTTTTGTTAACTAATGATGGAGAATTAACAAATATTTTAACCCATCCAAAAAATAAGATTCCCAAGGTTTATTTAGCTAAGATAAATAAAGTATTAACTGGAGAAGAAATTTATAAGATAAAAAAGGGAATCATGATTGATAATCGTGTAGTTAAGCCATCATATTTTAAAGTTAAAAAGACTAATAAAAAAGGAGAAACTTCTAGTATTAGAATTGCAATTAATGAAGGACGCAATCACATTGTTAAAAGAATTTTTGAATCATTAGGTTTAGAAGTAATAAGACTTAAAAGAGAAGCAATAGGTTTTTTAACGCTAGGTGATTTACGATGTGGAGCATATAGACCTTTAAGTATTAAAGAAGTAAAAAGATTATATGCTTATAAAAATAATAAAAAAGTTGAAGATTAATTATGATCTTCAACTTTTTCTTCTTTAAGCTTATCTTCTTCTAATGAAATAATTCCAACTGGACATGATTCAATTGCATTTTGCAATTCTTCAGTTTCTATATTATCATTTGATATAACATGAGAATATCCTTCGTCATTAAAATCGAAATGTTCAGGATCAATCGCAATGCATGCTCCACATCCAATACAATTTTCATTTTTTAAAACTATCTTTTTCAAACTTCCACCTCATGTCAATTTAATCATAATCTTTACAAAAAATCAATGATGAAGATTTGCAAATTAATAAAAATATGATATATTTAGTATGAGGTAAAGTGTATGAAAACAAGAATGGATAGAGTATCTTTTGATAATATGCCTAGAAGTAGACAACAAAAAAATGAAGAATTATATCAAAGTATTAAGAATTCTGAGATAAAAGATTTTGATTCTACAAGTAATATAAAAATTATTGGAGAATCAAATGGTGGTATAGATGTTAATAAATTAAGAGATATTTTAGAAAAGAATTATCAAGAGCCAACTAAAACTCGTCGTATTAAATATGAAGATATAAGTAATGATGATCAAGAAAAAGAAGTTGAATTAGAAAAAACTAGAGATTTTGATATTAATACAATCTTGGAACAAGCTCGTGAAGAAAAAGTTGATGATTATGAAAAAGATCGTTTAAAAAAGATTCGAGATACTCAATTTGATATATTAAAAAGTTTAGAGTTAGATAAAGAAGAGAATTCTAAAGTTGCTAAGGAAGAAACTAAAGAAGAATTATTAGATCTTATAAATACTATAAATATTAATGAAAAGAAAAAAGAACTTGAAGCAATTAATAATGAAACAGATAAGATGGATCCTTTAGATATTTTAACTGAACTTAAAGGTGATGGAACAATTGTTGCTGGAGCAGCATTATTAAAGGATGACATTAAAGAAGTAACTAAAGATGAAGATGAAAATATAGAAGAAGAAGTAAAAGAAAAT
>CAZJQA010000011.1:0-13545 GCA_964548285.1 uncultured Muribaculaceae bacterium | reverse complement strand
ATTTTTATAAGAGATGGAAAAGAAGTAATTAAAAAGATAAATGAAATAGTTAAAGATGATATTATTAAACTTGAAATGGGACATCAAATTTTAACTGATTCTGAAATTATTGATGGACAATTAGAAGTAAATGAATCATTAATAACAGGTGAGATTGATCCTATATCAAAAAAAACAGGGGATGTAATATTAAGTGGTTCATATATTATAAGTGGTAATGCTTATGCTAAAGTAATACATATTGGAAGTGAAAATTATACAGCAAAAATATCACGTGAAGCTAAAATTATAAAAGAATCTAATTCTGTTATTATGAAATCTTTTGAAAATCTTTTAAAAATATTAAGTATATTAATAATTCCTTTGGGGATATTAATGTATATAACTCAAGTAAAATCAACTGGTAGTATTAATGAAGCTATTTTTATGACTGTTGCTTCAATTATTGGAATGATTCCTGAGGGTTTAGTGTTATTAACTAGTTCAGTTATGGCTGTAAGTATTATTAGATTATCTAAATATCATGTATTGGTTCAGAAATTATATAGTATAGAATCACTTGCTAGAGTAGATACTATATGTCTTGATAAAACAGGAACCTTAACTGAGGGGAAAATGACAGTAGTAGATTATATACCTTATAAAATTAGTAAAGAAAAGTTTTATGATATTATTACTTCTTATGTAAGTTTATCAAATGATAAAAACTCAACTATGGATTGTTTAAAAAATTATTTTGATGTTAATAGTAATTATGCTTTAATAGAAGAATTATCATTTTCTTCAGAGAGAAAGTATTCATCTATTAGAATAGATAAGATTGGTACGATATATTTAGGGGCACCGGATATTCTTTTTAAAGATGATAAAAAGGTTCAAAAGTATTTAGAACAATATCAAGATAAAAGATTGTTAGCTCTTGGTTTAAAAGCAGGGAAGATTAGCAAGAATATTAATGAATTAGAATTTTTAGGTATTATTATATTAGAAGATGTTATAAGAAAAAGTGCTCCATCATTAATTAGTTATTTGAAAAAAGAAGGAGTTAAAGTTAAAGTTATATCAGGAGATAATGTTAATACAGTATGTCATATTGCAAATGAAGTTGGGATAAAAGGAAATGGTATTAATACCAATATATTAAATGAAGAAGAATTAAAGGATGCTGTTAAAAAATATGATATCTTTGGTAGAGTTACACCTGAACAAAAGAAGATTATTGTTAAGACTTTAAAGGATATGGGGAGAACAGTCGCGATGACAGGTGATGGGGTTAATGATGTTTTAGCTCTAAGAGAAGCTGACTGTGCGATTACAATAAAAAAAGGTACTGATGCTGCCAAGAATGTATCTGAAATTATTTTGTTTGATGATAATTTTGATTCAGTTAAGGAAGTTATTAAAGAGGGAAGAAGAACTATTAATAATATTGAAAGATCTTCATCTTTATTATTAGTTAAAACTATTTATACTTTACTTTTAATTGTATTTAGTATTCTAAGCATTGATACATATGTTTTTATTCCTATTCAATTAACTTTAATAACATCTTTTACTATTGGTACTCCATCATTTATTTTAGCTTTGGAACCAAATAATGATTTAGTAAAGGGAAATTTTTTGTTAAATGTTATTTCTAGGGCTTTACCAACAGCGATGATTGTTGTATTAAATGTTATTTTAGTGACATGCTTTGCAAATCTTTTTAATTTATCATATGAAATGAAAAGCACTATTAGTGTTTATTTAACAACTTTAGTTGGTTTAATATATTTATATAAAATATGTAAACCATTTACTATTCTTCGTACTATTTTATTTTCTACAATGACATTTGGATTTATATATACAATTATTTTTCAATATCAATTCTTTAATCTGTTACCATTAAGTCCTGTAAGTATATTAATATTTTTAGTGTTAGGTATAGATTCAATTTATATTTATAATATTTTAAATCATTATATTAGTAAAATATTTAATTATATAGATAAATCTATAGAGGTACAGTAGGGTAAATGCCCAGTCAATTTTTAGTCCTTCTCTTATAATAAAAAAGAGGAGGATTTTATTATGTTTTATGACAATTTATTTAAATATGATGATTTTTTAATACCAGGATCAAGTATTAATGACATAGATATTTTATATGATCCAAAAACAGGATTTTTAAAGGGAAATATGTTTAAGTCACTTTATAAACCTTATAAAAATTATAACTTTAAAAAGTTAAATCCAAGTAATAAAAGAGAGGAATTACTATATAAGATAATGATGTATAGTTTTGCATTAAATGATTTAAATTTATATTTAGATATTCATCAAGATGATAAAGATATTTTTAATATATTTAAAAGTTATAGTGAAAAGTTAAATATGTTAACTAAAGAATATGTTGATAAGTATAATGCTTTAACTGCATGTGATATAACAAATGATTATAATTATCCTGATGATTTTCCATGGGAGGTTAAAGATGTATAAATATTTGAAACATTTAAATTATCCTATTAATCTTAAGAAGAAAGATTTAAAGATGGCTAAACTATTATTAACTCAACTTGGAGGACCTAATGGGGAATTAGCAGCTTCTTTAAGATATTTTTGTCAAAAGTTTCATATGCCAGATGATAAAGGTAAAGCTTTGTTAAATGATATTGCTACTGAAGAGTTAGGTCATGTTGAGATGATTTCAACAATGATTTATCAGTTAGTTAAAGATGCTTCGTTGGATGAATTAAAAAAGTATGATTTAGAATGCTTATATACAGAACATGGAAAAGGCATATATCCAAGTGATTCCTTTGGTAATCCTTTTACAGTTACATATTTTGCTGTAACAGGTGATGTCTTTGCTGATTTATCTGAAGATATGGCA
Organism: uncultured Muribaculaceae bacterium; assembly: GCA_964548285.1. Lineage (GTDB taxonomy): Bacteria > Bacillota_I > Bacilli_A > RF39 > UBA660 > Ventrenecus. The sequence goes on along the minus strand of CAZJQA010000011.1, from coordinate 10,667 downwards.
GCAGAAGAAAAAGCAAGGGCTACATATGAACATTTAATTGATATTAGTGATGATGAAGATATTATTGATGTTTTATTATTTTTAAGACAACGAGAGATAGTACATTTTGCCAGATTTAAAGAGTTATATGATTATTATAAAAATAAATTTAAAAGTTAACAGTTATAGTTAACTTATATTAAAATAAATGATATACTTTTAATGTTTATAGTATGGAAAAGAAAACAAATAAAAAAAAGCCTACTGATGTAAAACAAAAAAAGAAAACAAATAATAAAAAAACTACAGATGTAAAAATGGAAAAGAAAATAGATAATAAAATTTCTATGGATGTAGAAAAAGAAGAAAAAACAAATAATAAAATGCCTATGGATGAAAATTTGGAAAAGAAAATAGATAATAAAATGCCTATAGATGTAAAATTAGATAAATTAACTATAATATCTTTATGTATTATAGTAGTAGGATTTGCTTTTTTAATATTTAAAATATATAGTAATAATATTAATTATAGTAAATCATATTTAAGTGTGAATAATGTTGGAAAGATAGTTACATGTGATAATTTAAAAGAAAATATTAATAAAGATTCTAAATATTTATTTATAACTAAAACTGGTACTAAAGAAGAATATAAATTAGAGAAAAAAATAGCAAGTATGGTTAAAAATTATAAATTAAATGATTCATTTTTAGTATATTTAAAAGATGATAATTGTAATTTAAATAATGAGTTGGGAATTTTAAAAGAAGAAATAGATAAGTTACCAATTATTTTATATTATAAAGATGGAAAGTTAATAGATAAGGCAATAAGAGAAGATGAATTAATGCTTGAAGATGGAGATTTTATGCATTTACTTGATATATATGAGGATAAGAATGCTTAATATTGTTTTATTTGAACCTGAGATACCTGGTAATACAGGTAATATTATGCGTACTTGTGTTGCTACTAATACTCATTTACATTTAATTAAACCCCTAGGTTTTAGTTTAGATGAAAAGTATATAAAAAGAAGTGGAGTTAATTATATTGATAAATGTATTTATGATGTTTATGAAAATTGGGAAGATTTCTTAAGCAAAAATAAGGGAACTATGTATTTTTATACAAGATATGGTCATAAACCTCATAGTGATTTTACATATAATAGTGATGAAAATATATATTTGGTTTTTGGAAAAGAAAGTACAGGTATTCCTAGAAGTATTTTAAAGCCTCATTTGGATAACTGTGCACGTATTCCTATGACAAGTAATGTTCGTGCGTTAAATCTTTCAAATTCAGTTGCAATAGTTTTATATGAGGCTTTAAGACAACAAAATTATAATGATTTATTAAGAGATGAACCTCATAAAAGTATAAATTTTATAGAGGAATACGAGGAATAAGATGTTTTGTAAAAGATGTGGAGCAAGTTTAGGAAACAAAGATATATATTGTAGTAAATGTGGAGCGTTAATATCTTCTAATCAATTAAAAGTATTAAGAGAAGAACAAGAAAGAAATAATATGAATCCTCAAATGCTTATTGAAAAATATGGTAATAAAGTTACATTGTATTCTAAGACGAATAAAGATAATAATGTTTTATTATTGAAATTAGTTTAGTAGTGTTAGTAATAAGTATAAATATTTAAAAATAAGACAGATTAATAATATGGAAACAATATTAGTCTGTCTTAAAATTTTTTTTGCGCGTATTTTGGATGTTAGTATATCCACGATTAGATTAAAGATATTAAATAAAGATAAATATCTTGTTAATTTTGTGTTAGCTTTTTTAGAGGTTTTAATATGGTTTTTTATTGCAAGAGAAGCTTTAGTAACAGAATATGAGGGTTTTTTAGTACCTTTATTTTATTCATTAGGATATGCCTGTGGATCTTTATTAGGAAGTTATCTATCTAATAAAGTTATTAAAGGAAATCTATTAGTACAAATAATTATTAATAAAAATGAAAGTTTATTTGATGAGTTAAAGAAAAGAAAATTTGCATATAGTTATATAGATGTTAAAAGTAGTTATGGTGATAAAAAAGTAATGATATTAGTAGAGATTAAGAATCGTAGTTTGAAAGAATTAGAGAGTATTATAAAAAAATATGATTCTTTTGTCATAATAAGTGATACAAAAAAAGTTATTAATGGTTATATAAAGTGATTATTTAATTAAAATATTTTACAAACAAATATTTTATGATATAATACATGTATCAGATTCAAGTGGGCAGAAATTCCCGCTTTTATTATGGGAGTGATATTATGTTAGAGAAAATCAAAAAAAGTATTGAAGAACCTTTAAAGGAAAAAGATATTGTTGTTGATAATATATCTTATGATAAAGAAGGGGCTTACTATTTTCTTAGAATAACTCTTGATAGAGTTGGAGGATTAGATATGGATGCAGTTGTCTGGGCAACACACGTAATTAATCCAATTATAGATAAATTGGACCCATATGAGGAATCTTATATCCTAGATATTTCTAGTAAAGAAAGAGGCGAGTAGAAATGAAAAAGAAAGAGTTTTTAAAAGCATTAGATGCAATAGTTCTAGAAAAAGATATTCCTAGAGAAGTTATAATTGAGGCTATGGAACAAGCTCTTCTTACTGCTTATAAGAAGAATTTTGGCGGAGAAACTAATGCTGTTGTTAGAATTAATCCTGATACAGGAGATATTAATGTTTATTCATACTACATTGTTGTAGATGATTATGATGAAGGAAAAGAAGAAATTGGTGAAGATGGAGAAGTAATTAAAATTGCACCAGAAGTTAATCGTGATGCTCAAGTGTTATTAGAGGATGCGATTGAAATTCATCCAGATATTAAAGTTGGAGAAAGATATGAAGTTGAAGTAACTCCAAAAGATTTTGATCGTGTTGCGGCTAGTACAGCTAAACAAGTGTTAACACAAAAAATACGCGAAGCTGAAAGAATAAAAGTAATGGAAGAATTCCAAAACAAAGAAGGCGAATTAATGCTTGGTATGTTAGCTATGGAAGATTCTCGTAATTACTATGTAGATATAGGTAAAACAAGAGCTATTTTGCCAAAGAAAGAAATGATTCCTGGTGAAGTGGTTACTATGGGAACATCTATTAAAGTATATATTAGTAAGGTAGAAGAAACTACTAAAGGACCATTAATCTTATGTACAAGAAAACATTATGGATTTGTAAGAAGATTATTTGAAACGGAAATTCCTGAATTAGTAGATGGTACTATTGAAATGTATATGGTTGTAAGAGAGCCAGGTGTTAGAAGTAAGGTGGCAGTGTTTTCTAATGATACACATGTTGATCCTGTTGGGGCTTGTATTGGTGAACATGGAACAAGAATTTCTAGTATCTTAAAAGAATTAAATGGTGAAAAAGTTGATATTATAAGATATTCAACAAATATTGAAGAATTTATATCTTCTGCACTTGCACCAGCTAAAAATGTTTCAGTAAGTGTTGATGAAGAAGAAAAGACAGCTTTAGCTATAGTAGATAAAGATAATTTATCACTTGCTATTGGTAAAAAAGGTATTAATATTAAATTAGCTAGTAAGTTAACTAAATATAAAATCAATGTTAAAACACTTGAAGAAATAAATGCTGAAGGAAATCGATAATTATAATAAAGGGGGACACCATGAAAGTAAAAAAAATACCCATGAGAACTTGTATTGTTACAAGAGAATCTTTACCTAAATATGAATTGATAAGAATAGTCAGAACTCCAGAAGGAAAAGTTGAAATTGATTTGAAAGGTAAAGTAAATGGTAAGGGAGCTTATTTAAAAAAAGATGTTGAAGTAATTAATATGGCTAAAAAAAGAAAAGCTATAGAACATTTTTTGGAAGTTGAAGTTCCTAGTAATATTTATGAGGAATTAATTAGCCTATGTCAAATGAAAAATTAGATCATATCTCATGGGATAGTTATTTTATGAGTATAGCTATATTATCAAGTTTGCGTAGTAAAGATCCAAGAACAAAGGTTGGAGCGGTAATAGTTAATGAAGATAATCATATATTAAGTACAGGATATAATGGAACACCAAGAAATATGCCAGATGAAGAGATGCCATGGGAATCATTAGGTGAAATAAATAATGATATTTTAAATATTAAGAATACCTATGTTGTTCATGCAGAAGCTAATGCTTTAACGCATTTTAATGGTAATATGAGAGAACTAGAAAAATCACGTATGTATGTTACATTATTTCCTTGTAATGAATGTGCTAAATTAATTTCTAACTATAGAATAAAAGAAGTAATATATTTACAAGATTATCTAAAGAAGAGTAGTAATGCTACGAAAATTATATTTAATTATGGTAATATTACTTATCGTAAATTTAATGATATAGATAGTTTATTTAATGTTAAAGATAAATTAGAAGATACGTTAAAAAGAGTTTTAAAAAAATAAAGAAAGGGTGTGGGATTATGTTAGTAAAGGAATATGCAGAAAGTGTTGATTTAAGTGTTGCTGAAATATTAAAGAAGTGTTCTAGTCTAGGTATTGATGTAAAAAGTGGAGATGATATTTTATCTGATGATGATATTATAAATCTTGATTATGCAACTAATCTTATAAGTACTGAAAGTGATAGTACTTATGAAGAAGAAGATAGTATGGATGGTCTAGTAGAAGACTTAGTATCAACTGTAAGTGTTAAAAACGATGGTGTTAAAAAGCAAAAATTAAAGAAAAAAAGTGATCTTGAAAACAGCGCTAAGGAATTTATAAATAAACGTAAAGAAATGTATAAACATAAGGAAAAATTAAAGACTAATAAAGAAGATGAGAATATTATTCTTTATAAAGAAGGTATGACTGTAAGTGATTTAGCTAATTTATTAAATATATCTGGTACAGATATTATAAGTAAATTAATTAGTTATGGTACTATGTTAAATCTTAATCAACCAATTTCTTTTGAAAATGCTGAGATTATTGCTTTAGATTATAATAAAACTTTAAAGAAAGAAGAAACTCAGGATATTACTAATTTTGAAGAATTTGAGATTGTTGATGATGAAAAAGATTTAGTACAAAGACCACCAGTTGTTACAATTATGGGACATGTAGACCATGGTAAAACAACACTTCTTGATTATATTAGAAATAGTAAAATTGTTGATACGGAATCAGGTGGTATTACACAAGCAATAGGTGCATATCAAATAAAACATAATGATTCTTTAATTACTTTTATTGATACTCCAGGACATGCTGCTTTTACGGAAATGCGTGCTCGTGGAGCTAGTGTTACAGATATTGTTATAATAATTGTTGCTGCTGATGATGGGGTTATGCCTCAAACTGTTGAAGCAATTGACCATGCTAAAAGTGCTAATGTTCCAATTATTGTTGCCATTAATAAAATTGATAAACCTAATATTAATATTGAACGTGTTACAGAACAACTAAGTAGTTATGGTTTAACTCCAGAAGCTTGGGGTGGTGATATACCTTTTGTTAATATCTCTGCTTATACAGGTGAAGGTGTTGATTTACTTCTTGAAACTATTTTAACTATTAGTGAAGTTGAAAATTTAAAGGCTAATCCTAATAGATATGCTATGGGTAGTGTTATTGAATCTAAAGTTGATAAAAAAGTTGGAGGAGTTGTTTCTCTATTAATTCAAAATGGTACATTAAGAATTGGAGATCCTATTGTTGTTGGAACATGCTTTGGTAAGGTTCGTACAATGAATAACGATCGTGGAGTATCTCTAGTTGAGGCTGGACCATCTACTCCAGTTGAAATTACAGGTTTAAATGGCAAACCAAGTGCTGGTGATAAATTTATGGCTTTTGAATCTGAAAGTGTAGCAAAGGATGTTGCAGAAAAGCGCGATATTGCATTAAAAGAAAAGAATAATAGTAAAAATGCGATGTCTTTAGATGATTTGTTTAATCAAATTAAGTCTGGACAAAAAGAAATAAATGTTGTTTTAAAAGCTGATGTTCGTGGTTCAGAAGAAGCAGTTAGAAGTGCTTTAACGAAAATTGATGTTGAAGGTGTTAGAGTTAATGTTATTAGAAGTGGTATAGGTACTATTACTGAAAGTGATGTTACTTTAGCTAGTGCTTCAAATGCAATTATTATTGGATTTAATGTAATAGCGACTAATAATACAGCAGAAGTTGCTAAGGAATATAATGTTGAAATTAGATGCTATACTATTATCTATAAAGTTATTGAGGATATTGAACTTGCGATGAAGGGTATGTTAGAACCAACTTTTGAAGAGAAAACTTTAGGTAATGCTGAGATAAGACAAATATTTACATTCTCTAAAGTAGGTAAGATAGCAGGTTCATATGTTACTGATGGAAGTATTATTCAAAATAAAAAAGCACGAGTAATTCGTGATGGTGTAATTATTTATGATGGATCTATTGCAAGTATTCAAAGAGGAAAAGAAAGTGCTAAAGAAGTTAAAAAAGGCTTTGAATGTGGTATTACTTTAGAAAATTATAGTGATATAAAAGAAGGAGATATCATTTCATGTTATGAAATGGTTGAAGTAAAAGAATGAATCAAATAAAGAAAAATAGAATTAATGAAGAATTAGTTCGCACTATTTCCTATATTCTTGCTAATGAATCAACTGATAAGTTACTTAAAACTATTACTATTACTGGAGCAGATGTAAGTGATGATTTATCTTTTGCAAAAATATATTTTACTAGTTTAAGTGATTTAAATAAAAATGATATAACTAAGGAAGTTAATGAAGCAAGTAAAATGGTTCGTAAATTTGTTGCTTCTAAAATGAACTTAAGACAAACACCAAATTTAAGATTTATCTATGATGAATCTATCGAATATGGTAATAGAATTGAGAAAATTATAAAGAAAATTAATGAACAGTAAAAGTGTAGAATAATCTACACTTTTTTTGTTCGCTCAATCGTTTGTTTGACTAATTGGACAATTTATGCTATAATATACGTGAAATAAGGGGGTATGTATGATGAGTAGGGATATTAATAAGTTAATTAATCATAAGAAAAAAGAGATTATTTTATATGTTTTTGTTATTATATTTACATTCTTTATGTGGGATCATATATTTATAAATGATTTAAATATTGCAGAGGCATATGAAAAAACTTCTTATGCTTATGTTGATAAATCTAAATATGAAAAATATTTTTATGATGTTATTGATGAAGATAGTTTTCTTAATAATGAAAATAAAAATACAATTTCTTTATTGAAAGATACTACTCTTGATACTAAATATACTTTAGGAATACGTGTAAATAAAATTTCAACTATTGATTATCATGATATGAAAGTTAAAATTGATGATAATATTTATAATTTAAGTGATTTTTATATTAATGAAGATTCTAACTACTATTATTTTCATCTAGTAAGTGGTAATATGACTACTATAAAAGTATCATATGATATAAACTTTTATAGATATAAGGGTCAAAAGGGATATGAAACATTTTTTATAGAGTTTATGAATTTTGATAATCTTTTTGCTTAATAAAAAAGGCTATTTCGATGTAAATATCTTGCCTTTTTTATTCTAATATGTTAGATTACATATCATTAAAAGGTGGAGTGATGTTAAGTGGAATTTGAAGGATTAAATCTTGATTTATCATGGTATAACAGTTTTGAAAAAAGAGAAATAAAAAAAGCATATCTTTATGCTTTGAAAAATCATGAGGGACAAAAAAGAATGACTGGAGAACCATATATTATTCATCCTATTGCGGTAGCTAAAAATCTTATTCTCTGGGGTTGTGATTATGAAACAGTTTGTGCAGGTTTTTTACATGATTTAGTTGAAGATACTGATATTACTTTAGAAGATTTAGAAAAAGAATTCAATAAAGATATTGCTTTTATTGTTGATGGGGTTACAAAAATTAAAAAAATATATAAACATGATGGTAGTGATTTAAAAACAATACGTAAATTAATTAATAGTTCTATAATTGATATTCGTGTTATATATGTTAAATTATCTGATAGATTACATAATATGCAAACTTTAGATGCTATGCCAAGAGAAAAACAAATTTCAAAGTCAGAGGAAACAATAATATATTATGAGCTTGCTAAGATGGTAGGTGCTTTTAGAACATCAAGAGCTTTAGAAGATTTATATTTAAAGTATATTTATCCTATTGATTATAAAAATACTATAATTCAAAAAAAATTAATTAAAGATACATATGAGACAAAACTTCATGATACTCTTAATAAAATGAAATCAATGTTAAATGATGAAGGGGTTTCTTATATTAGTAAACTTCAAATTAAAAACGTATATGGTTTATGGAAAGAAAATGAACGAAGAAAAACATCTAATACACCTAGTGAAGTTATTTCATATAAAATATTAACAGATACTAAGAAAGATTGTTATAAGGTTTTAGGCATTATTAATGATAAATATCGTACTTTAAAAGTTACGGATTATATTTCTAATCCTAAACCTAATGGATATTCATCTATCCATGATCGTATATTTATTGATGGGATAGATATTTATCCTTCATTACTTATTAAAATACGTACTAAAGAAATGGAAAATGTTAATACATATGGAATAACTTATGATATGTGGAAGAATAATCCTATGTATCAAAAAAGAGTTTCTAATTTCTTTAAAGGTATAGAGTATATGGCAAATAATGATGAAGAATATTTAAAAATAACGAAGAATCGTCTTTTATTAAATGAAAAAAATATCTTTATGAATAATGGGAAAAGATTAACTGTTCTTGAAAAATATAATTTACTTGATATTGCTTTTGATATGGTAGATGAACAAGCTTTAAATGTTAAAGGTGCATATGTTAATGGCGTATATCATGATATTAGAGAAAAGCTTATAATTAATGAAGATGATATTGTTAAGCTACTTATAGATGAAGAACCTGTATTAAGTAAAGAAGAAGCATTAAAACGTACGATAAATCCTTATGGACGTTATTTGATAAGGAAGAACAAATAATGAATGGTTTTTTATATATTAATAAAGAAAAAGATATGACAAGTCGTGATGTAGTTAATATTATCCGTGGTAAGATTCATGAAAGAAAAATAGGACATACAGGAACACTTGATCCTTTAGCTACTGGTGTTTTAATATTGGCTGTTGGTAGTTATACTAAGCTTGCTAATTATTTATTACATGATTATAAAGAGTATGAAGCTGTAATGAAGCTTGGTATTAAAACAGATACTGGTGATATTACAGGTAATATTATTGGTAAAAAAGATTTTTGTGTAAGTGAAGAAGATATTATTAATTGTTTTAGTAAATTTCCAAATAAATATTTACAGGAAGTACCTATATATTCTGCTGTTAAAATTAATGGTAAGAAGTTATATGAATATGCTAGAGAAAATATTGATGTTAAACTTCCTAAAAGAGAAGTGTGTATAGATAATTTAGAATTTATATCATATAAAGATGATTTAATAAAGTTTAAAGTGCGTGTGTCTAAAGGAACTTATATTCGAAGTTTGATAGAAGATTTAGGTAAATCTTTAAATACATGTGCGACTATGAATGAATTAACAAGAAAATATCAAAGTAATGTTAAATTAAGTGATTGTTTAAGGATAGATGAAGTAAATGAAAATACTAAATTACATGAAATACAAGATATTTTTGATTATCCAACATATAATTTAAATGATGAAGAATATAACCGTGTAATTAATGGTAATATTCTACATATTAAGAATAGTAATGAAAGAGTATTAGTAAGTTATCATAATATAATTGAAGCTTTATATGAAAAAAAAGAGGATAATACTTTTCATATATTATGGAAAAAATAATAAAGTTCGTGTATAATTAAACTATAAGGAGAATAAATATGTCTAAAATAGTTAATATACATGCTCGTGAAGTTCTAGATTCTAGGGGAAATCCTACAGTTGAAGTAGAAGTTACAACTAATAGAGGTGTAATGGATAGTTTTATAGTCCCTTCTGGGGCATCTACTGGAAGTAAAGAGGCTTTAGAACTTCGCGATAATGATCCTACAAGATATCTAGGAAAAGGAGTTTTAAAAGCCGTTTCAAATATAAACGGTTTTTTAAGTTCAATAATAGTTGGTATTGAAGTTAGTAATCAATATGAGATAGATTTAAAACTTTTAGCAGCTGATGGAACTAAAAATAAAAGTAAATATGGGGCTAATGCTATACTAGGTATTTCTATGGCTTGTTTAAAAACGGCAGCTAAAGAAAAAGGAATGTTTTTATATGAATATTTAGGTTATAAAAAAATGGTAACTCCGATGATGAATGTTATTAATGGTGGTGCTCATGCTGCGAATAATCTTGATTTTCAAGAATATATGTTAGTTCCAGTTAAGAATGTTAAAGTAGCAGATAAAATTCGTATGTCTTCAGAAGTTTTTCATACATTAAAAGATATTTTAAAAAGCGAAGGTTATGTAACTAGTGTTGGGGATGAGGGTGGTTTTGCACCTTTATTTAAAAATAATGAAGAACCTTTAGAATATATAGTTAAAGCTATATTAAAGTGTGGGTATAAAATAAATGAAGACTTTAAGATTGCTCTTGATGTTGCAGCATCAGAATTTTATGATAAAGATACTAAATTATATAAACTTGGTGATGGTAATTATACATCTAAGGAGT
>CAZJQA010000010.1:0-13666 GCA_964548285.1 uncultured Muribaculaceae bacterium | reverse complement strand
TAAAGAAAATCAAGAATATATTGAATCTCCTTATTTGGTTAAAGTATATGATTATAATGATTTAATTATTGAGAATATTTTAACAGGAGAAATTATTGTTTAGTCATTACCACTAGATATTATAGATAAAAAGTTTTTAGTAGAACATTGGTTTGAAATTCCTAAAAATTTTAATATATATAATATATATAAAAGTATTCAGAATAATTTAAGTAAAGCTGAAAATAATATAAATAATTATAATTTATTAAATGATTTTAATAGAGTTATTTTATTTTCTACTTTTGGATGTAATGCTGATTGTGAATATTGTTATGAAAAAAATTATCGTAATATTCATGTAAATATGGATAAGAATGTTATAGATAATTTAATAAAATTACTTCAAAAACAGAATAAAAATTTTATTGGCATTAGTTGGTTTGGTGGAGAACCTTTATTTAATAAAGAAATTATAGAGTATACTAATTTAAAATTAAAAGAAAACAATATTGATTATAAAACTTCTTTTATAACTAATGGTTTGCTTTTTAATAATAAGATAATTAAACAAGCAAAAGAAGAATGGAATACTCGTAGTTTACAAATTACAATAGATGGAGCTTATGAAGATTATGAAAAAATAAAAAAAGTTCCTTCTGGTAGTTTTGAAAAATTATTAAATAATATATAGTTATTATTAGAAAATGATATTTCTGTTAGTATTCGTTTAAATTTAGGATTAAATAACTATTATAGTCTTAAATAGGTAATTAAAGTTTTGTATGATCATTTTGCATCATATTATTCAAAAAAATTTTCAATTAATATTCATGAAATTTTTGGTACTGAGAAAAATAAAGAAATATATATTAATTTATTTAAATTAAATTTATATATGGAATCTTTATTTGATACATATCAATTTAAAAAATACCAGTGGCGAAATCATGGATGTATGGCAGATGGAAATTCTACACTAGTAATTCTTCCAGATGGAAAAATTAGTTTATGTGAGCATAATGCTATTATAGATTAGTTTAGTGATTTAGAGTAGAGTTTTTATGATATAAATATAATAAATAAATATGCTAGTTATAAAGATGATAAAGAATGTTAGTTATGTCCAATGAGACCTGGATGTATTCATAATGTAAACTGTCCATCTGAAGGAATAAAATCTTGTAGCTAGTATAAAGTTAATTATATATTAAAAATAAAAAGAAAGTAGCTATGTTAGTTAGCTAGAAAAAAGAGAAAAAGGAGACAAAAACTTATGATTACAAAAAATCTTTATACAAATTTAGATATTTATAATAAAGCAGCTGCTATGGTAGAAGCTTTTAATGCAAAAGATGGTTCTGAATTAAATTATCCTGTAAAGGTTAATTTTTATCTTCAGAAAAATATGAATGCATTTTTAAATCTTGCAAAAGAAATTGAACAGAAAAGAATTGAAATTATTCAGAAGTATGGAAATCCTTCAGAGGAAAACCCTGATGAATATAAAATTCCAGATGATAAGATTGAAGAAGCAAGTAAAGAAATTCAAGACTTTTTAGAACTTGAACAGGAAGTACCTGTTAGTATGTTAAAGCTTGATTGGTTTGATAATATTGATATGAATGCTGCTCAAGTCGCAGCAATCTCTTTTATGATTGAAGAAGAGGAGTAATTAAATATGGCTGTAAAATTGTATCCTCCATTAATAGAGGGCACAATTCCAGCTTTTTGCGCGCAGGAGACGGATAGTGATGTTACACTATCCGTCCCTTTTTCTTTAAACAGGGCTGTGGCGAAAAGCGAGATTAAAGGATTTGCCCTAAAAATAAAAACTGTGCAAAATAGTGTTTTATTAGGTTATCCAATATTTCAAACAGATCCTGGTAAATGGGATTTAGATGTTAACTTAAATGTAACATTTGATATGAGCAGCGTAGTACAATATTTAAAAATTGGATAGTTTTATAAAATTCAAATTGCATTTTTATCTTATAATGATAGTTTAAAATCATATGAACCAGGATATTATTCTACTGTAGGAGTAGTTAAATATACTAGTAAGCCTTCTATTTCTATTGAAGGATTAAGTGAAAATATTAATAATCATAAATATACTTATGTTGGTAAATATGTTCAAGATGAAGGAATGGGAGATTCTACAGAAAAATTATATTCTAGTCGTTTTAAATTATTAAATAATACTGGACAAGTATTAATTGATAGTGGTGAAATAATTCATAATATTTTAAATGACGTTAGCGCATATGAAGCAATTGAAATGTATGAAATTCCAAGAGATTTAGATGCGAACGTTTCTTATTATTTAGTTTTTTAGATTAAAACTTCTAATAATTTAGTTTTAGAAACTAGAAAATATAGAATTATGTAGCAAGAATCTGTTAATCCTGAAATAAAAGCACATTTAAAAGCAACAAATAATTTTGAAGAAGGATATATAGATTTAAATTTAATTGGTGATCGTGATATAGATGGAAATGAATCTTTAGCTATAGGTAGTTTTATAGTAAGCCGGGCCGCAAGTAATGAAAATTATGTTTGGAATAAAATTATGAGTTTTTCATTATAGTCTCAATCTCCTACTCGTTTCTTATGGAGAGATTATACTATAGAACAGGGAGTTTCTTATAAATATTCTATTTAGCAATATAATGATTATGGTTTATATTCTGAAAGAATTGTTTCTAATACAGTAGTTGCTGATTATGAAGATATGTTTTTATATGATGGTAGTGTATAGTTAAAAATTAGATTAAATCCGCAAGTTAATACTTTTAAAACAGATGTATTAGAAACTAAAACTGATACAATTGGAAGTAAATATCCATATATTTTTAGAAATGGTACTGTATACTATAAAGAATTTCCTATATCTGGACTAATCTCTTATTAGATGGATGAAAATTATTAGTTTATAGAAAATGATGAATCCATTAATTTATTAGGAAGAACTTATGATTTAGTTACTAATAATATTTAGGCAGAAAGATTGTTTAAATTAAAAGTTTTAAATTGGTTAAATAATGGAAAACCTAAATTATTTAAATCTCCGACTGAAGGAAATTATATAGTTAGATTATTAAACAATTCATTAACAGCCATGGCTGGTGTAGGAAGAATGCTTCATAGTTTTAGTTGTACTGCTTATGAAATTGCTGATTTTACATATACAAATATGTAGAATTTAGGATTTGTTAGCATTCAAGACCTTACTCATACTCAAATTAGATGGAGTACAGTTGAACTAGTATCTCATGATTCAACATTAGATGAATTATTAGGAATTGTTCCTTCTCTTTTTGCTGTTGGAGTTACACCTGTTTTTGATATGAAAAGTTATCAAAGACTTGTTAATGCAGTGCCTGAATTAGAAAATTATTTTTCTACATTAAATAAAACTTCTTATAATTTACGTTAGCCAAATTAGACTTTAGTTAAACAAATGCTTGATGTAAAAGGAAAATTAACATATCTTACAGGAGTTATTAATACAAGACCTGTAAAATCTATTAAAGTAATGGATATGTTGCCAGGAACAATTATTAATCTTATTACTCTAGATGGTAATAAAGAAACAGTTGAACAAATTCAAATTGGACGTACTGGTAGTTATTATGCAGAATTTGATGTTCCAGTAGATAGAGTTGAAGTGCCTGCCGCACAAACTATGTCAGATTTAGTTTCTTCTACTTAGCCAGATGGTTATATTCCTAATGGTATATAGGGATCTATTACTTATAGTTATGAAAGTTCTGCATTAAATGTTTTTGATACAGTTCGTTCTGTTTAGATTTTAGATATTCCTGTATAGCAATTTATTGGAAAATAGTATGGTAGTAAATATAATCCTAATACTGGAATTTCTACTATTACAAATAATTTAGTTGAAATTTTAAATAATTCTAAAACAAATATTGTTAAATTTTTTGAATTACATTTTGAATTAAGACCAATAGAGAAAATTTTTATTGTTAATAATAATTCAAATAATCCTTTTATTAAAATGGCAGAAGATTTTTGGTTGCCGCAAGGAAGTTTTTATGAAAATAGAATTCGTATGGTGTTTGTTGATGAACCTCAATTAACAAATTACTATAAAGGAAAATATTATTATATTTCTGAAACAAAAACTGATGAAGAAACATATAATATATTAGAACATTTTTAGAAACCTTCTGATTTTGAATAGTTAACTGGAAATTGCTATCAAGCTGTTTTTATTGACTAGTATTATAAAGATATGGATTGCACAGAAGTATTTAATTTAGAAGAAGCAGATCCTTATTATATTTATGCAATTTGTAATTCTAGAGGAGATTATAGTTATTATAATTTACCTAATGAACAATATTATGTAGATAGCATGTTTAATTATGGTGTATATGTTGATGCTAATGGAAATCAAACTCCAGTTTTTACTGGAAAAATGTTAGATGGAAATTAGACAGATAATATTTTTGATTCTTCTGAATATAATACTAAAATTACAATTAATAAAGATACTATTGATTTAGATGGTATTTATAAATATGCATTAAAAGATTTGGGTAATGAAAAAATTACGAAAATAGAATTTGATAATGCTATTATTTGTGAAGCATGTTATTAGGTAAGAGAACTTACTTATGATATAGAGTTTACAAATAAAACTGTTGATGGAAAGAAAAAAGCCTATAATGAAATTATAGAAAAATATAATGCTTTTAAATCTTTAATTTCTTTAGAACAAGATTATCAAACAAGAATTTCTAAAATTACAAATTAGGATCAATTAAATAGAGAGTAGCAAAATTATTTAAGATAGCTAAAAACTTATGAAACTATTATAAACAACAACTCACGTTATTTAATTGGTAAAGAAGGTACTATTCAAGAGATTGGAAAAGTAGAAAGTCAATATGAATAGGAAATAAAACAATATTATAATGATTTCATTAAAGAATTAGATATTGCTTTATTAATGTATGAAGGAGAACAAAAATTATGATAAATAATAAAAATAATCCTTTACTAGATAAAGATTTTTTAGCAAAATTAGATATGGAGCATGGAAAAGAAATTTTTGCTAAAATTGTTTCTTTAGATCATAATGAAAATCCAATCGAAGAAATAGAAGGAAAAGTGACTGGTGGAACAGTAAATATTGATGGAGCATCAAACTTACAAAGATCATGTTCTCTTTCTTTAATTGCTAAAAATTTAAATATTCGAGATACTTATTGGGGAGTAGAATCTAAATTTTAGTTATATATTGGTTTAATTAATAATATAGATGATAGATATGATTCTATTATTTGGTTTAATCTTGGCGTTTATATTATTACTAATTTTAATACATCTATTTCAACAAATAATTTTACAGTTAGTATTTCTGGTAAAGATAAAATGTGTATGTTAAATGGTAATCTTGGAGGAAATATTACTGCTTGTAGTATTGATTTTGGAAAAGAAGAAATTATAAATGAAGATGGAAGTATAACTTATAATTATTTAAAATTAAAAGATATTATTAGAGAAGCTATTCATGTTTATGGTAATGAACCATATCATAATATTATTATTGAAGATTTAGATTAGAATGGTTTTGAATTAATGGAGTATCGAGGAGATACTCCATTATACCTATTTTTTAATTATGAAACTTCTGAAGTTGATAATATTAAATTTGATGATATAACAGATGATTTAGTTTATAATATATGGGAAAATAATTAGCCTACTTAGAAAACTATTTCTTTAAGAGCTAACAATTTCTTTTATGACACAAGAACTAAAAATTTAGAATATGATCCTTCTTTATTTACTTATATTTATACTAATATAGGGACTGCCGCAAATCCTATATATAAAATATATTCTGTAGCAAAACTTGAATATGGAGAAACTGCTGGTTATCGTTTAACAGATTTAACTTATGCAGGAGATTTAATTGCAAATGTAGGATCAACTTTAACAAGTGTTTTAGATTTAATTGTAAAAATGCTTGGAGATTTTGAATATTTTTATGATGTGGATGGAAGATTCCGTTTTCGTAGAAAAAAAGCTTATACAAATGTCTCTTGGAATAATATTGTAAATAGAAAAGATGAAAGATATGCAGACAATGCTGCTTATACATCTTCTTTTATTTACTCTTTTAATGATAGCAATTTATTGACAGCAATTCAAAACTCTCCAGATTTTGCTAATATAAAAAATGATTATGTTATTTGGGGAAAAAGATCTGAAAATGTTCCTATTCATTTAAGATATGCTATAGATAAAAAACCTGTTTATTATAAAAATTAGGATAATAAAATTTTTTTAACTCAAGAAGAATATGATAGATTGGTTAATGAAAAAAGTGCTAATGAATTAATTGAATCGTCAGAAGTTATTAAATATAATATGTTCCATACAACACCTTTACCTACTGGATTATCAGATGATTGGTGGGAAATTGATGATTGGGCAAGAAGATATTTATATTTTGCTGATATAGATAATGAACATCCTATGTCTTATTATTTAAATTTATCTGGATAGGAAGTATATGATATTGTAAAATCTGCAACTTAGCCTACTTCTTCAATTAAAGATTTTAATTATTATTTATATTAGTTAAAAACTTTATAGCTTGGAAATTTTGGAAAAACTTGGCAAACAGAAGATTGGACTACAATTTTTCCATAGCCAGAAAATTTTAATAGCGCATATTATAATTATATTAATTCTGCTAAAGAAAAAGGATAGTTTTTTTGGTGTTGGCTTTTTGATACTTCTTTATTAAAAGAAACAAAAAAAGAATATATTCGATCTGTTGAGCATGGATATAAAATTTCTACTATTTATCCACAAGGATTAACTGGATGTAATCATAAATTTTTCTATGCTTTAGAAAGAAAAAATGAAAAACCTGAAATTTGGTATCATAGTTATATTTTTAATCCTGAAGTTCCAGATAGTTTAAAATCAGATACTGAATTTAGTAAAAAAATAGGTAGTGATGAAACAGAAGATATTGTTCCTATTACTAATTATTAGATTGTAGATTGGCGAGAAATTATATATTAGATGGCTATAGATTATTATAAATATAATACTCAAGATGATTTTCTTTCATTAATTAGAGAAAAAAATATTCGTTATTATCCTTCTGGTTATACTGGATACGAATAGTATTATTAGGATATGGAAGGTTTTTGGAGAGATACTTTATATAATACAAATATAGACTATTTAAATATTGATGATAATATTCCAGATACTAATTAGTTAAATTATTATATTTGGGATGAAGAAATTAAAGCTTTTAAAACATATTCTTTTCATGATGCAACTGAAATAAAAGGATTAGATCCAAATTTAACTTATTATTATAAAGATGTTGTTTTTTCTGTAAATGAAAATTATATGAATGAAATATATCATCCTTCTGAATTATATCCAACAGAATCTTTAATTGCGGGAACTGGTGAATATAGTGGCTGTTATTTTTTAAATTTAGGAAATAATTCTTGGCAATTGTATAGACCCTATTTTTTTGATAAGAAAGATGATCATTATTGGTATGAATATAAAGGTTTATTAGATCTTTAGAGTATGCCATATAAAAAAGAATATTATTATAAAGATAATAATGGTAAATATAACTTATGTAATTATGTTTATATTACAGATGAAACTAAAATAGAAAAACCTACTATTTTTGCACCATAGTTTGATTATACTAATACTTCTTATTATGAATATCTTGGATATGAAAAATCTACCTCTTTAAAAAAAGGACAAACATATTATACTTAGGGGAAGGAAATTTATAATTAGGTAAATTCAGTTTTATCATAGATTCAATTTGAAAATTTAGGAATTAATTATTATACAAAATCTGGTCCAAATTATAGTTTAGCAACTCATTATGATTCTGCATTAGCACAAGAATTAAAATATTATAGAAAAAGTTATAAGTATAATGAAGCTTTTACTATTTCAAACACCGTAGATTATTATTATAAAGATAAAAATAATAATTTAATAAAAGTAGATGATTATTTTGTAAGAGGTAGAACTTATTATAATAATAATGGAGTCGCGCAATTCACTTATGAAATAAATAAAATTTATTATATTTATAAAGGATATAAATTAATTCCATAGCTAGATTTTGAAAATTATGGTAGTGAAAAAGGATATTGGTATCATATATTAATGACTGATGGTGAAGATTGGAATATTGATTATTTATATCCTACAAAAATTTATGAGCAATATTATCGTTTAGGTACGGAAAATCCAGAATTAGATGAAAATAAAATTTATAAATATGGAAATACATGGTTTCCTGATACTAGTGGAGAAAATGATAAAACTAATTATGGCGAAGGCTATAAACGTAAACCATTAATATCTTTTAAAAGAGGATAGAATTATTATATAATTACTAATGATTATTATATGTTAATAAATAAAGAATTAGAACAATATAATGATTCTAAAATTTATTATGTCTTAGAAGATAATAAATATATCAATGCTAAAGATCTAGCAATTTCTATTTATAATAAAAGAAAAAATTCTGCTATTCCAGAAGATATCTAGATTGAAATTGCAAATAGAGCTGGATTAATTTGTGATTTAACAATATTAAAAAATAATAATAAATTAGTTTTTATTGGATTTGATAATTATCGTTCTTTATATAAACAAATGAATACAATGAGTCCATATAATTATTATGATTGGGGATTTTTTAATTTATGTTATAGTAAATCAGATTTTCCAACGGAAGGTAATTATCCATTATATCAATTAAATAATGATTATGAATTTGAAATTGTTAATAAAGATATATGGGAATCTAATAAGACTCAATATTGGATTAATTTAAATAGTTTAACTTTTGAATCTAACAAATATTACACAAAAGAAAAACAAGAATGGCAAGATTCTAATGGAAATATATAGAAATTAAAAATTTATTTAACAGATTAGTTTAATCCAGAAACATATTGGACAACTTATTTATCAAATCCAGAAAAATTAATATTTTGGATTGATTTTATAGATACTACTTATGGTGGAGATTTGGCTTAGTATGGAGTTCAATAGATTGGAGATCGGCCAAAAACTGTTAATGATGACAAGATAAAAGCTATTTATTATAGAGATACTCCTCCTGTTGTTTTTAAAGATGAAACTGATAATATTGAAGAAATCATAGAAGCAGCATAGGAAGGAAGTTATTCTTATATAAATATAACCAATAATATTGAAAATCTTTTTTCAATTAGTTCGTAGACTAAATCTGCTTTTGATGAATTAAATAGTTTATTGTATAATTATAGTTATTGTTCAGAATAGATTACATTAACCTCTATACCAATTTATTATTTAGAACCTAATGCAAGAATACTTGTTAATGATACTAGTAGTAATATTCAAGGAGAATATTTAATTAGTAAATTAACAATACCTTTAACATATAATGGTACAATGTCTATTGTTGCAACAAAAGCTGTTAATAGAATTTATTAACAATAAAAAGGAGGACAAGGAGTTTAAAATGGCTAGAAGAATTAAACAATTTCGTTTTTATAGTGAAGGCGATGTAAATCGTAATTAGCCATCAAATATAACCCCTCAAAAACTTTCTTCAGGAAGTGTTTTTGCTGATTACCTTCCCATTAAACAATTAGGTATTCAGGCATTACCTGGTACAAAATTTAAAGTAAATAATTCCAGTGAGCCAGTTGTTATTGGCTCAACTGGAATTTATGAACTTGAATTACCAGATGATGTCGAAATTACAGCTTTATCTTTTGAAGCTAGTTCAATTGCTAGTCTTTCTAGCCTTGAAAATGGTTCTTTAATTGTTGATATTATTTATGAAGATGGGGAGGGTTAATATAAATGGGTTTTTATGGTAATATAACCAATACTGCTAGAACATAGTTTTAGTTTGATAAAAAATATCCTAGTCGTTGGGCCATGGAACAAGCATGCGCAAAAGATGGGGTATATACTGGTAGATATGTTCTAGTAGAATATGATGAAAATAGATCTGTCGATTTATATCCTTCTGGTTTTTATAGAATTGGAGATATTTTATATAGGGGTTGGATGAAAAATGAAGAAGGATTTTTAATTCCAACTGATTAGGAAGATTATATTTAGCAAGTTATAACACAATCAGATGTAATGGATAGTGTTAAAAATACTGCTTATAATTCTAAAATTTTTAGAATTGAACCTGGATGTCATGTTTATAATTAGAATACATCTCCCATATATATTAGAGCAAAAGAAATTAGTGCTAATAATATTGTTCGTTATGAAGTTGTTAGTAATACTGATTTTGCTCAATATTGGGGTGATAATGATATAACAATTCCTAGCAGATAGGTTCTAAGAATTAATGGACAGTTTTCAATTCCAAGAGAAGCATTAGCTTTTGCTTTTCCAAATGTTATATATGTAGTTCCAGAAGGATATTCTTATTAGTTAAATACTTTAACTGAATATATTGTTCCATTGACTGGTAATAATAGTACTACAACAATTTCTTATATCCATTAGGAAGATGGAGAATTAAGAGAAATTTTCGATGTAGCTTTATGGAAAACAATAGCAGAAATTGGAGAAGATACATTAAATCTTTCTTCTAATGCTCAATAGAATTTTTTAGTTAATTTTCAAACTGATGTAGCTATATATGGAACTTCAAGAGGATATGATTCTACAGTATGGTAGAAAGTATATAGCGGCGGTATTGAAAAATATGTAATGATTGCGGAATTAAATACTGTAGTTCCTACTTTTGATGTGACTGCGGACGCTCCGTCTCTGATACCCATTATGCCGCACTTTGATACTGATAGTACCAATGTTTATTATAAACTTCATTGGCAACCGCAATGGGGATTTAGAATCAAAGCTGCTAGACCTTCATTAATGGGACCAACTATTTCAACGACAGGTGCGATTGATAATAACCCTGTTAATAAAATGAGTAGTAATGAAGTTTTATATCCTTCTGATGAAACTACTCAATGGACTAGTGAATTATATGATAAAAATTAGAAAATTTTTACAAATTATACATATAATCCATTAACTTTTACTTGGGAAACTGCACCAGAATTTTCTGATGTGGACGCCGCAATCTATTATAACAAAAAAGGTTTTGATCCAGAAACAATTTCTTATAGTGATGATTTATTAATTCAATATGATGCAAATGGGAATCCTATTGAAGGTAGTATATCTGAATATTCTGCTTCTGGATGGACGAATGAAGATAAAATAAATATTGCGGCTACTGGTTTTAGTGGAAATGAATATCATTATCACAAAAAGGCTGGTACAGTTAATTTTGAACCGCAAATTGATACACAAGAATTTTCTGTAATGCTACCATCTTTGGGTGATAGTTTAGCTCATGTATGGGATTTAGTATATGGTGGAAGAAATACTAATGATTTAATAAAAACAACAAATAAAAGAAATTTAGATATTGCTTGGGAAGATGCTGGAAATGCATTAGCTAGAGAAGGACTTCGTTTAGTTAATTTAAAACCTAATGGAAATAGTTTTACTTATGATGATAGTTAGGTAAATACTTTAGCTGGCGCAATTAATACTGCTCATGATTTAATGGGTATGATTATTGCAAATACAGAAAGAGATTTAACACCAGAAGAATTAGCTGTTGCTCCAAGTAATAATATTTATTATAATCCAATAGATGGAAGTTATAATAGAAAAGGTATTGGATATAATTATGTAGAAATAAAATATGCTTATGAACAAGTTGATTTAAGTGAATTAGAATATGAACCAGGCATTTATTTTATAAAAAATGGTAATTCTTATGAAATTGCAGAAGATGAATATGATAGCGAAGAAGAGTATTATAAGAAAATTTGTGATCCATCAAATGCAAAATGGACTTAGGTATCTTTATCTTAGTTTGCTCCTGGTTATTATATTCGTACTTTAAAAGGCGAATGGAATTATGATAAAGGAAGATAGCCTTTAGATTATGTACAATATTATCAATTTTAGAATGGAATAAGAGCAACTTTATCTGGAAAGTATGAATCTAATAAATATTATTATCCAGTCGCGCAAGGAACTGAAATATATGATGCAGATGGAATAGATTATATATTATCAACTGATGAAAATGCGACTGAAGGTCATGCATATTATGAATTAATGCCTAGTGAAAAACCAGTTAATTTAAATATGATGGATAAAAGTATATATGATAATGAAACTGGTAATTATGGATGGACTACTGGAGAAGATGGAGAAACCTTAATACCATAGAAATTAGTTTATATTTATGAACCAGATAGATTTTATTACTATGGTGTTAGTCCGACTGATCCTACAAAAACAGTATTATTTATTGAAAAAATGAGTCATGAATAGTGGAAAGCAAAATATGATGCTAATGATCCAGAAGTAACGGAAAGAGAATATTTAGCATTAGATAAAACAATTAGTAAAGAAGCTACCACAATTATGATTGAGGATGAGAATGGTAATATTGTACCAGCTACTATTATTAATAATATTGTAAATGTATCTGGTGTATATAGAGTAAATTTAATTCCTTTTGAAGAAAATAAATATTATTTTAGAGAAAATATTTCAGAAATTCCTAATCCTAATATTGATTCTGTGGATGATCCATTAACTTTAACTATTACTGGTCGTTGGAGATTATTAACGCCAGAAATTTTAAAAGCACAATATGATGCACAATTTATTGAAGAAGAAAATGGTAATGCACCTATATTTGTAGAATATTATACTTTAGAGAAATCTTTATAGGGTAATTTTTATATTTCTAATTTATATTGGTATAAAACTCCAGATCTAAACTGGGTTAAAGATCGTAGCTCTAAAATGACTGAAGGAAGAGAATATTATTAGAAATTAAATTTTGAAAAAGTTAATAAAAAATTTTATAAACCATATAAGTATTATTATTAGAATGATTCTCAAGATGAATATTTAATGGATTATGCTAGTGATATGACAGAAAATAGGGTATATTTTGAAAGAACACCTATTTTTGTTATGGAAGATGAAAAATATCTTTATCCACGAGGCGCAGAATGGTTAGGTGAACCTAATGATCTAATTCCTGCTTCAGTTAAATTAGCATATAAAGATGAAGTATTAACTTTAATTCCTTTAGTTGGTTTTGCAAGAGAATTAAATACAATCAATGGCTTAATATTATAGATGAATAAAATGCTTGAGATTGGAAATGTAGATACAAGAGATAAAACAACTTTATAGGGTAGTATAAATACATTAAATGATTATATTTATAAATTTAATGAATTAAAACCTAAAGAGTTTGTAATTGCAGATAGTTATGGTAGAATTCATAGTTCTCCTTGGTATACAGATAATTGGTTAAAAGTAAATATTCTTGCAAATCCAAGTAGTCCTAAAATTACTTTTGAACATTTATATAATCCTGTTGCAGATACTACTTCTATTATTTCTGAAAATGATAGATCTGATACTTTAGAATTATATACTCCAAAAGTAGATGCTAAAGGACATGTAGTCGGTAAAAATATTGAAACAGTAACCCTACCATTTACTTTCAAAATTTTGAAGAGTGAAAATAGTTCTGATGACGAGAACTTATGGTCGCAAGCCG
>CAZJQA010000009.1:0-13777 GCA_964548285.1 uncultured Muribaculaceae bacterium | reverse complement strand
ATAAAAGAATTAATCAGTCAAGATTAATTCTTTTATTATTTTAATAACTCTACCAATTTATCTTTTTCTTCCTGTAATTTTTGTCTATCCAATAAAACTATATTAACAGGTGCTTTATTAACATAATTTTCATTAGCTAGTAAATTTTCTCTTCTTTTAATAGAGCCTTTTAATATTTCTATTTGTTTATTTTTAGCTTCTATTTCTTCTTGAGTATTAACATGTTCAAAATAAATAGAGGCTTTTATATTACGAGAAACAACTTTATATTCATGAATAGCAAGAGGTTTATAAACAATATTATCATCAGTAATTTTTAACATATTTTTTATTAAATCATAATTATAGTTTGTATCAAACAATACTTTATATTCCTTACTAATATTATTTTCCTGTCTTACATTTCTAAAATTTTTTATAAAATCTATTTCATCATCAACTTTATTTTCTTCATCTATAAAGATATATTTTTTAGAATACTTAGGATAAGAAGAAATCATTATAGATTCAGTTTCTTTAATAGGCAACATAGAGTATATTTCTTCAGTAACATATGGCATAAATGGATGAAGCATTTTTAAAATACCAGTTAAAAGATAATTTAAAACACTTTTAGTTGTTACATCATTAATAGAATACTTTGACATTTCAATATAATTATCGCAGAAATTATTCCAAATAAAGTTATATAATTACTTCATGAACAGTATTTTCATATTTAGTTAAAATCCTTTTATCTTCAGCTTTTAAATTATCTAAACTAGAAGTTGCTAAATCATTAATATTTGATAAAACAAAACGTGATGCATTCCAAATTTTATTAATGTAATTCCATACTGATTTAATTTTATCTTCATCAAATCTCATATCAGTTCCACTAGCAACATCAGTAGCTAAATAATATCTTAAAGCATCAGCACCATATTTATCAATCATATCAAATGGATCAATTCCATTTCCCAATGACTTACTAAATTTTCTTCCCTGTTTATCACGAATTAATCCATGTATCAAACAATGTTCAAATGGTCTTTTACCTAAAAGTTCTTCACCTTGAAATGTCATACGATTTACCCAAAAAGGAATAATATCATATCCAGTAACTAATAAATTATTTGGATAATATCTTTCAAGAAGCTTAGTATTATCTGGCCAACCAAGTGTTGCAAAAGGCCATAAAGCACTTGAAAACCATGTATCTAAAACATCTTCATCTTGAATCCAACCATCTTCTTTAGGAGCTGTAGTTCCAACATATATTTGATCACCTTTGTACCATGCAGGAATTCTATGTCCCCACCATAATTGACGTGATATACACCAATCATAAGTTATTTCCATCCAGTGATTCATAGTTTTTTCATAACGAGATGGAACAAAATGAACTTTTGTTTTTGAATCATGTTGATTTTTTAAAACCTTATCTGCAAGTGGTCTCATTTTTACAAACCACTGTTTCTTTATCATTGGTTCAACCATTACACCTGTACGTTCAGAATGACCTACTTCATGAACAATAGGTTCAACTTTAAGAAGCAATCCTAACTCGTCTAAATCTTTAACTACTTCTTCACGACATTTTTCTCTACTCATATTCGCATATTTACCACATAATTCATTCATTGTAGCATCATCATTTAAAATGACAATTCTTTCAAGATTATGACGGTTACCTACTTCAAAATCATTAGGATCATGAGCAGGAGTAATTTTAACACATCCAGTTCCCTTATTCATATCAGCATGAGGATCTGCTATAACAGGTATTTTTTTATTTAATATTGGAAGTATTACGTTCTTACCTATATATTTTTGATAACGAACATCTTCTTCATTAACCGCAACAGCTGTATCACCAAATAAAGTTTCTGGTCTTGTAGTTGCTACATCCAAATATTCATCAGAATCTTCCAATTTATATTTTAAATGATAAAAAGCACTCTTTTCTTCCTTATAAATTACTTCTTCATTAGATAAAGCTGTTTTAGCAACAGGATCCCAGTTAATTATTTTTTCACCACGATAAATTAAGCCTTGGTTATAAAAATCAACAAATACCTTTTTTACTGCTTTTGATAAGCCATCATCTAAAGTAAATCTTTCTTTAGAATAATCTAAACTTATTCCAAGCTTAGCCCATTGAGCTCTAATAATATCAGCATGTTCATGAGTCCAATCCCAACATGCATCTAAGAATTTTTCACGACCAACACTATATTTATCAAATCCCTCATCTTTTAATTTTTTAACAACCTTAGCTTCAGTTGCAATCGCAGCATGATCCATTCCTGGTAACCATAAACAATCATAACCTTCCATTTTTTTATAACGAATTGTTATGTCTTGTAAAGCAACATTCCAAGCATGACCTAAATGAAGTTTACCAGTAACATTTGGAGGAGGCAAAACAACACAATAAGGTTTTTTATTAGAATCTGGATCACATTTAAAATAGCCATTATTCATCCAAAAATTATATTTACCCTGTTCAACCTTCTCATGATCATATTTTTTCTCTAATTCTTTCATAAATATCCTTTCTAATATAAAAAGCTAATCATCATAAAGACGATTAGCTCGTGGTACCACTTTAATTTATACTCTTTTATCGATAACGGAATAACCCGATTAAGCTCGCAAGCTACCTTCAGATTAGTCTTTTGAAAAAGTTTCCACTTACCCTTTTCTCCCTATAAAAAGATTATAATCTTACTCCTCTTGTTCATTGCTTTTAAGTATTATATAACACATAAAAAGAAAAAACAATCTTAAATTGTTTCTTCTAATATATCATTTATATATATTTCTAATTTTAATTGTTCATTTAATCTTGTCTTATATGTATCATTAATACCTATATGATACTCTTTACTTACAATACTATCATATCTACTATCAAATACATAAAAAGTATCATCAATTGTTAAACAATTAATATAATTATCTGTAAATGTTAACTTCTTAAATTCATTATCAAAAGATCCACCATAATCTTTATATATTTCACCATTAAACCCAGTTAAATAATATCTATCATCATTTTTTATAATTAAAAATTTATTATAAAAATCTGTTATCTCTCCAAAAATATTAGAAGTATATTCTACTTGATTTTTATCTATTAATTTATAATTATTATCTTCTTTTACAACAAAATAATCCGAATAAATCATCTTATCATCATTAATATTTCCTATTAATCCAATAAAATCATATTTAAATGGTAATACTATAACAAGTCCTTTATCTAACTTCACTACTCCATATTTACCATTTTTAGATATTATAAAATAATTATCACTTATACCTATACTATAATTCTTTATACTTTCAGCATTAATAGCTTCAAAACTTTTATTTACTTCATTATTACTAATATCAAACAATATTATTTGCTTACCATCTTTAATAAAAGCATATTTATTATCTATAGGTTTTATTTCTTCATCTTTACCTTCTCTATAAGAATTTATAGAATAATTTTCATCATCTAAAGTATTTGTAGCTAATTTACAACTTTGATTTTTACATGTATACTTAGCTAATAATTCTTTAGATTCGTTATAAAACCATATTTTATTATTATAATACATATCATTATTAGGATTTATTTCTTCTTTAACAAGATTAAAACCTGTAATCTTTAAAACTAATGATGAAATACTTAACGGTATAAAAACTATTAATCCAATTATAATTATTCTAAAAGCTATTTTAGTTTGTTTGTCCATTTGTCACACCACTTTCGGTATTAGTGTTTACTTCTTCCTTCGGTTTACTATCATTATTATTTGGTAATTCTTGTTCTTCTTTTACAAGAGGAACATAAATAGTTTCATAATTATCACCATTAAGTATAGATACAATCGCACGTTTATTAACTGTATCTTCAACAAATTTAAATGCAACTTTATCAGTATTATAAAAATCTTTAGAATTTAATTTTAACTTACTTTCTAAACTACTATCAGTATTACTAGTATAATCATGTCCATCATAAGATATAATATGAACTCTACCATTTAATACACCAGCAAAGACAGTATCTCCAAGCTCTACATAAATATAACTATTACCACTTACTAAAGCTTCATCAAATGAATGAACATAATATAAATTATCACTCATAGTTTTTAAATAATTTTTATAATAATCTACTATTTCACCTTTTTTATATGCAGAAACCTTATTAGAACCACTATATAAAGCATAACCATCATTATCTTTCATTACATAATATTCATTTAATCTTTTAATCATTTGATATTTAAATTCTACATATGGTTCTACCTTGTTAGAACTAATCTTAATAATACCAAATTCATTATTAGTATTTTCACATATTAATTGTTCATCATTATTTGTAAAACTTAATTCATTTATACCACTATAAATATTATCATCAACACTCTTATAATCTGCTAATTTCTTATTATTTACTAAATCATATAAAACTATAATATCTCCATCTTTAATAAAAGCATATTCTTTATGGAATATTGGTATCATACCAGTTGTTTTATTCTCTACTATATTATTACCTGTTGTTTGTCTATATGAAGTACCAGTAGCAATATTACATGAACTAAAAGTGCTATTTTCATCTTCTAAAGTATTTTTATTATTACATTCATATTTACCTATCAAATTAGTTTTAGCTTCATCATTAAAAATATATAATTTACCATCACTATAACTATAATAAGCAAGTTTAGATGAAAGCTTTCCTTCTAATAAATAAATAACTTTTTCCTTTTCAACAGTTTCATTATTATACACTTTTATTCCTAAAGTATTAAATGATTTATCATATGTAAATGATTTCTTTGTATTAATAAGCTTATTCTTATCATATACTTCTACAGGATTATAATTATCATTTATAAGCTTAATTCCTTCTATATTATAAAGATTATTTTCATAATCATAAACATATAATTCTTTATCTAGAACAGCTAAATAATAATCATCAATTAATGTTAAATAATCAAAATCTTTATCTACTACTTTATCCCCATTATAATCATATAAATGATACTTATCATTTTTGTCTTTAGTAACTACATATTTATCAGATGCACTACGTATATCTTCATTATATGCTTTAGTTAAAATAGAATTATTTAAATCAGCTAAATAAGAATTATTATCCTTACGAACTTTAATTAAATTATCACTTAGTATACTTAATTCATCATATTCAAAAGGAATAATTGTTTTATTATCATCTAATGATATTAAACCATATTTAGAATCTTTATCTTTTACTGATGCATAATTATCAAATACTATAGTATCATATAATTCTTCTTCAACTTTAGAATCTATAATATTATATAATAGTATAACAGGATCACTCATATCTTTAACATCTTTTACAAATACATATTTATCATTATAAATATTACTATGTAAAGATATTTCTATATTATTAGTATCAACTTTCTTTGTTTGATCAATATTGAAATTAGATAATACTGCTAAACCACATAAGTTTTGATCTTTATTAACACATTCATAAGTTCCTATTTCTTTTTTATCTTTTAAAAATACTAACTTACCATTTTCATAACGATAATTATCTTTTTCTAGAATAACATTTTCATGTGTTATATCTGTATTTTCCTTTTTAAATACAAAGAAACATATTAGTCCAATTAATAAAGCTAATACAACAACACTGATACATACAATCAATATTTTTTTCTTTTTAGGAAGTTTCTGCCAGTTTCTTTTTATTTTATTAAATACATTTTCCTTCTTTATTTCTTCATGATAATCTTCAGAACTTACTTCTTTTTCTTCTTCTACATACGGTTCTTCTTCCTCTTCAGTTTCATCTTCAATTAAAGGTTCTTCATAATCATCATAATTATTATCTTCTCTTAATAATGATATTTCTTTATCAAGAGTATCTTCTATTTTATTAAGAGCTTCTAATCGTAAATCTTCTAAATTATTAACTTCTTTAGTATTTTCTAATTCATCTTTCATATTCATACCTCTCCTATTATAAATTATAACAATCATTTAGACTTTTGACAAATAATTCGTATTATTTTTTAATTATTTGACATAATTTCCCTTTTTAAAATATCTATGCATAAATATTATTTTTCATGATATATTTATATTGGGTGAACAATATGCAATTAATATTAAATAATGAAAAAATAGAAATTAAATACGCTAAGAAGTTTATTGACAGATTAATGGGATTGATGGGTAAAAAATCGATTACATATGGAATGCTTTTTCCTAAATGCAACTCCGTACATACATTTTTTATGAAAGATAATATTGATATCTTAGGATTAGATAAAAATAATCAAGTTATTTATATATATCGTAATTGTCCTAAAAACAGAATAGTTAAAGCTTCTCTAGATTATAAAAATACTAGTATTTTAGAATTACCTAAAAATACTAGTAAAGGAATTTCCATTGGTTCAATACTTAAATTTCAATAAAATGATATTCATTAGATTCTTTTATAACATAAGAATCATGTGAATAGTATATTTTAGTTAAAGGATTTATAGTTTCAGTTAAATAACCTTCGGATATTAAAGTGCCGATGGTTATTTTTTCATCACTACATTTATCTTCATTAACACATGTAATTGCACTTTCAATAATCTTTTTTTGCGCAACTAATAAAAGTCTATCATTATGTGTTTTATATGTTTTATAGATAGTCCCAAGTACTAAAGAAACTAGTACAATACCTATAGTCATAAGAAATATAATACTATTTTTCATTTTTACTTCCATAATAATTATTTATAATTTCTTTTTCAAATTCTTCGTATGAATCATTTTTAATTGCCTCTCTTGCTTCCTCCATAAGATGTGTTAAATATCTAATATTATGAATTGAAAGCAATCTAGCTCCAAATGTTTCTTCAGCATTAATCAAATGTTTAATATAAGCTTTAGAATAATTTTTACATGCATAACAATCACACTCATCACTTATTGGACTAAAATCTTTTTTATATTTAGCATTTTTTAAGTTTATTTTTCCATATTTTGTCAAAGCATGACCATGACGCGCTAATCTAGTTGGAGAAACGCAATCAAATATATCAATACCATTTTTAATTTTTTCTACTAAATCAATTGGATCTCCTACTCCCATTAAATAACGTATCTTATCTTTTGGAAGATATTTAGTAGAATATCTAACCATACGATACTGTGTTTCTTTATCCTCTCCAACGCTTGTTCCACCTACTGAATATCCATCAAAATTCATCTTAGTTAGCTCTAAAGCACTATGATAACGTAGTTCTTCGTAATCACCACCCTGAACTATTCCAAATAACCATTTATTATCGCTAGGATGAAATACGTCTTTCCCTCTTTTAGCCCATCTAAGAGTTCTTTCCAAACTTTGTTTACAATATTCATATGTAGCAGGATAACCAATACATTCATCAAAACTCATAATAATATTACTACCAAGATTTTCTTGAATTTCAATACTTTTTTCAGGAGTTAAAAATAATTTATCACCATTATATTGATTCTTAAAATGAACTCCATCTTCAGTTATATCTTTTCTTTTAGCAAGAGAAAAAACTTGAAAACCACCAGAATCTGTTAAAATTGGGCCATCATAATTCATAAATTTATGTAATCCTCCTGCATCTCGAACAACATCATCTCCCGGACGAAGCCATAAATGATATGTATTAGCTAAAACTATACCAGCATGAACATCTTTTAATTCTTCAGGACTTAAAGTCTTAACAGTAGCTTGAGTTCCAACAGGCATAAACATTGGTGTTTCATAACATTTTCCATTGTAATAAAGTTTACCCAAACGTGCCTTTGTTTTTTCTTCTTCTTTAATAAGTTCAAATTTCATAAATATAATCACCAAACTAATTTTAACATAATATTTGACATTTTTAAATAATTGTATTATTATAAAATAGTATTTTATTAAAGAAATGAGGGGGTTGTTATGAATTATTCGAATTTACATTTTAAAAAAATACAAGGAATCAAACTAACTAGAAAAGAAATAGCAGAAAAAAGAGGGAGTATTTTTTTGCTAGATCAATATAAAGAATTAAGTGGAAAGAAAGTACAACTAGCACAAAGCATTTATTATTTAAAAAAACATTTAAATGAATACAATATGAAAAATGATAATCATCAATATGATAAAGAAATCGAAAGATACAACGAACTAATTAATAGGTATTCTTTAGAATTTGAAGAATGTTCATTAATACTAAATGATATAAGAGAGCATGGTAATTACGGATATATTAACTGTGGTGAATTTATAAAAAAAAGAACTAAATAATAAAATTTTAGTTCTTTTTTGTATCTATAAACATTGCATCTCCAAACGAGAAGAAACGATATTTATTTTCTACAGCGTGCTTATAAGCATTTAAAATATAATCTTTAGTTGAAAAAGCACTAACAAGCATTACTAACGTACTTTTAGGTAAATGAAAATTAGTTATTAAAGAATCAATTGCCAAAAATTTATATCCTGGATAAATAAAAATATCCGTATTTCCACTACAAGCTTTAAATTCATGATATTTATTCATAACAGTTTCAAGTGTTCTTGTACTTGTTGTCCCTACTGCAATAATCTTACGATTATCTTTTTTTGCATCATTTAATATTCTTGCAGTCTCTTCACTCATCACATAATACTCACTATGCATTTTATGATCTTTAATATCTTCTTCCATAACAGGTCTAAAAGTACCTAACCCAACATGTAATGTTACATAAGTAATTATAACCCCCATATTTTCGATCTCTTGCAATAATTCCTTAGTAAAATGAAGACCAGCTGTAGGCGCTGCTGCACTACCACTAACCTTAGCATAAACTGTATTATAACGTGTTTTATCATTTAACTTTTCATGAATATATGGTGGAAGTGGCATTTGTCCTAATTCATCTAATATTTCTAAAAAAATACCTTCATATATAAATTTAATTTCAACTAAGCCTTCATCCTTTAATTTAACAACTCTAGCTTTTAATTTATCTCCAAAAGATATTTCGGTATCCATATGTAATCTTTTATATGGTTTTGATAAAGCTTCCCAAGTATCATTTCCAAGATCTTTTAATAATAAAAGTTCAATTACAGCACCAGTTTCTTGCTTTTTACCAATAATACGTGCTGGTATAACAGAAGTATTATTTAAAACCAAAACATCTCCCTTATGAAAATAATTAACTATATTTTTAAAGACATCATCCTTAAGTTCTCCAGTTTCTTTATCCATTACTAATAATTTTGATGAAGAACGATCTTTTAAAGGTGTCTGAGCAATTAATTCCTCAGGTAAAAAGTAATCAAAATCTTCAGTTTTCATTAATTATTCCTCTTTCTAGTTGGTATATTTAGATTCAAAAAATTAATTACTCTTTCATATGCATATGTAAAATCATCCATAGCTAAATTTAAAGTATTTATTTTTGTATTACCTAAACCATGTAATAATTTCAAATACTCTTCTTGTTGTTTAACACTGCTATCTTTACTAAACGCATGATAATTATGATGAATTCTTTTTAATCTTTCTTCATATAAATCAACATTTTTTAAATAAAGATTTATATAATACATTTGATAATTTAACTTAACAAATTGATCCAACAATTCATTATAAATATCAGTAAAGGAATAATCTTTATATCCTAAATTAGCATAAACTTCTTCGCTAAAAAAAGATCTATCTAAAATGATATCCATTGGAATATCTTCAATATCTTTTAAATAATCTAAAAAGGCTTTATACATTTTAATACTATACTTTAACCCTTCTTTACCCTTTTCTTTTTGTCCAGAAAAACGATATAAATTTGAACTTGAGATATTATCTCTAAGAAAATTTGTAAGTGTAGTTTTTCCAGTACCTTGAGGTCCTTCAACAATAATAATTCTATTCATAATAATCCTTTCTAAAATAATGATCCATAATGATTTATTTTTAAGTGATCATAAGCTTTTTCACACGCTACTCGACCACTTCTTGTTCTTTTAATAAATCCTTCCTGTAGTAAGTAAGGCTCAACAACATCTTCTAAAGTTGATGGTTCTTCACCAATTGATGTTGCAATTGTTTCAACACCTACAGGACCACCATTAAATTTTTCAATTAAACTTTCTAAGTATTCAATATCTATTTCATCTAATCCTAATTCATCAACTTTTAATCTTTCTAAAGATTTACTAGCAAGTTCTAAATCAATAATATCTTTTTGTTCTACTAAAGCAAAATCTCTAACACGTTTAAATAAACGATTAGCAATCCTTGGAGTTTTACGACAACGTCTTGCTATTAACATTGCGGCCTCATCTTCAATCTCCATATTTAAAACTCTACTTGTTCTTTTAACAATTTGGAATAACTCATCATCACTATAATAATTTAATTTAGAAACAATACCAAATCTATCCCTTAAAGGACTTGAAATATCTCCAGCACGTGTTGTCGCACCAATTAAAGTAAATGGTGGTAAATCAATTTTTAAATTACGACTTTTACCATCAGTATTAATTACTAAATCAAGTTCAAAATCTTCCATTGCTGGATAAAGAATTTCTTCAATATATTTTGGCATACGATGAATTTCATCAATAAACAAAACATCTCCCGGTTCAAGTGTACTTAAAACAGCTGCAAGATCTCCACCTTTTTCTAGTGATGGACCAGATGCCGTTTTAATATTAACCCCTAACTCATTAGCAATAATATGTGCAAGAGTTGTTTTTCCAAGTCCTGGAGGGCCATACAATAGAACATGATCTAATGATTCATTACGGATTTTACTTGCTTCAATAAAAACTTTTAAATTATCCGTTATTTCTTTTTGACCAACATATTCGCTAAGTCTTTGAGGACGAATATTTTGTTCTAGTGATTCATCTTCAACAGTTTCATTAACATCTAAAATGTTATCTTGCATAAACTACCTCCTATTTCATCAATAATTTTAATGCTTCTTTTATCTGACTTTCTACTTTTAAAGAACTATTAACATTTGGTAATATTTTCTTAATATCTGCTGTTTTATATCCTAGTCCTTCTAAAGCACTTACTAATTCATCATAATCTTTTGAAATGATATCATTACTTGATTTAGCAAGCTTACCCTTTAAATCAAGAATAATTTGACGCGCTACTTTATCACCTATTTTCGGAAATTTTTTAAGATATAAAATGTTTTCTCTATCTATCGCATCTATAATACCATTAACACTTCCAGTTGCTAGTATTGGCATAACTAGTTTTGGACCAACCCCTTTAACCGCGATTAGTTTTAAAAACAATTCCTTTTCTTCCATTGTTTTAAATCCATATAAAGTGTTTTCATCTTCTGCCACTTTTTGATATATATAAACAGTTTCAATTCCATCTTTATGAAAACTATAAGGATTAGAAACAAAAATTAAATATCCAATACCATTATTCTCCAAAACAATAAAATTTGATTCTTGATTTGTAACTTGACCTTTTATATAACTATACACCTTAATCACCTTGTTAATTGTACCAAAAAATAACAAAAAAAAGAAGTATTTATCTTCTTTTTTTCTTAATTATCCTATATACGTTATCCTAACATAACCATTACCAGTTTTAGAAACATCACTCGTTGGAGAACTACTAAAATATGTAGTAGAAATTGTTCTAGTATTATCACTATTATTAGTACTACATTTATAACATGTCATATGTTTAAGATAATTTGTTTCACTTGTTAATGAAGAATTTAAATAACTTGATCCACCACCAGCACCAGCATAGATACCACTAGATGAACCTCCACCATAATATCCTCCACCTCCACCACTGGAGTTAACATTATTTGAAACTGTAGGAGTTCCACCCAAGCCATATGAACCTATATTTAAACCATTTCCACCAGCACTTTGTGTAGCGCCATAACCAATTGAATTTCCACTTTGTGAAGTAGTTCCATTTAGCCCTTGAACACCACCACCAGAACCTCCTTTTGTAGGATTATTTTTATTTGCATCTTTGGTAGTACCTGCTCCGCCACCACCTGCTGCAACTAAAAGTAAGTTGTCTGATGAAACACTATTTAAAGTACCACTTGTTCTCGCAATAGAACTAGCTCCGCCACCACCGGCAACTTCACAACCAGAGGAATCAACACGACAATAAGCATCTCCGCCACCATTATATCCGCCACCATCTAAAACACCTTTTTCACTAGGATTTTTACCAATTCCACCAACATTAATATAAAGATTAGTCCCAGCATTTAGATTAATGATACCAGTTGAATACGCTCCATAACCACCACTAGTGTTATTAATATAATTTGCAACTCCTCCTTCAGCTCCCCAAGCTTCAAGTAAATACTTTCCATTCCTAGGTGCAGTAAATACTTGTTCCATTTCTCCAATATAATTAAAATTATAAATATTATCATTTTCTTCATTTATAGAATCAGGAGATTGTTCAATCAAAAATATTTCTATATCATCTATATTTGTAGCTTCTTCAAATGTACTAACAGGTATTTTTATTATGTAATATACATATTTCATACATTTTTTAATATTAGTACCTAGCGCATTTTTACTATTTTGACATTTTTGAGAATCCGTTTCAGGAAACATTTCAATTTTTATATGATTATAATCATATGATGCCCCTTCATTACCACTATCCATCTTAAAAGAAAATTTATCATCAAAAGAAATCAAATCACTTTTAACTGTTAACTTAGATCTAGATAATTCACCACTAGCAAAGTCAAATATAATATAAGCATAATCACTTTCAACATGTAATTCAGGTTTTCTAACTATTGGATTATCTAGTAATTCTGCTTGTATATTTTTTATTATCTCTGCACGATTAACTTGATTTGTTCTTGCATACTTTGGATAATTTGCATTATAACTTAAATCATTTAATAGTTGAAATAGAAAAATCATTACAATTGATATAAGTGCTATACTAACCATTAATTCAATTAATGTAAAACCTTTCTTATTCATACAATTCACCACTCATTTTAACACTAGTATAATATTTATAACAATTTACATTATTACTACAACCATTACCTTCTTTATCGCTTTCATAAACAATAATCATTCGATAATCATTATTACTAGTTGAATCGTTATCTAATGTCCTTAAATACTCTATTAAACCACTATCACTACATAAAGATTTATATCTGCTATAAAAACCACTACCAGTATCACACGAAACTAAATATGGAATATCATATTTCATAATAATTATTTTTGTAATATGAAGAGTATTAAATATCTTTTGTAAAAATTCACTTTCTCTACCAGCATCAGCCCCAAAGATTTGTTTATTACTAGAATAAATATATAAAACAGGTTCATTTACAGTTATATTAGAAACAATTTCACTTAAATCAAAAGATTCAAGATATTTTTTTATATAAAAAGTTTGATATATTTTTGCAGGATCATCATAACGTAATCGTTTATTATCATCAGCTTTAGTATTGATATAAAGAGAATAAATTACCATTAA
The DNA here is from genome assembly GCA_964548285.1 of uncultured Muribaculaceae bacterium. GTDB lineage: Bacteria > Bacillota_I > Bacilli_A > RF39 > UBA660 > Ventrenecus. Next base: position 233 of record CAZJQA010000009.1, on the reverse strand, counting down.
AGAACCTAACATAACACCTATAACAATTATTGTTTCAACAAAAATAAACCCTTTTTTATTCATATTTATCTACCTTCTATATTATTTTATCAAATATTATAGCAAAAAAAAAGAAAAGATTACTTTTTTGATTGAAATAAGTTAATTGCAATTAAAGCAAAAGCAATTACAATAAGAATAATTATAATTCTATTAATTTTTTGAGGATTATTAACTGCATCATTAACTATTGC
>CAZJQA010000008.1:12039-14344 GCA_964548285.1 uncultured Muribaculaceae bacterium | reverse complement strand
TTAAATAATTGTATTATTATAAAATAGTATTTTATTAAAGAAATGAGGGGGTTGTATGAAAGATTATACTAATAGTTTTAAACCAAAAACAAATGATATATTTGGTATATATATTGATCATATAAATATGATTATGCCAAGTTATTATTATTTAAACAATGGTGAATTTAGACCAATTTTTTATGACACTAATAATTATTATAGCAAAAAACTAATGGATAGATATACCATTGATAATGGTAAAAAAGTATTACTACTATTTAAAATGCTAGATGAAAATCATGCAGAGGAATTATTATCAGGAATTAAGTTCTTATTAAACAGCGGACCAATATTGTCCACATGGAAAGAAGTATATAATTCTAAATCTTTAGAAAGATTATATAATATTCTTAAAAAATATGAAACTGAGCCTTATTACATTAATGCTAATAAGTATTTAAAGTGTAATGATAAATTAAAATCAAAATATTATTTAGAAACTTTAAATAACAATTTAGACATTAAGGCAAGATTGAAAATAATAGTTAATAATATTAAAGATGATTTTCAAATAAATCTTGATAATCAAATTATTAAATCAGAAGAATTAGCAAAGGTTGATGATTTAATCAGAAAAAGAGTTTTATAATATAAAATTTCTTGTATTTAAGCCAAATATTTGTTACAATATGTTTGGCTTTTTAAAAGCAAATAAACATGCAAAAGGGATTATTGTTTTCGAGTGCTTAAAATAAGTGAAAATAATGAAGAGATCTTTTGCAGATGAAGAACGAAGGAGGATGTTTTTTATGGCCATAGTTTCTAAAAGTGTTTTATTAGAAGCAGGTGTTCAATTCGGACATCAAACAAAAAGATGGAATCCAAAAATGAAACCATATGTTTTTGGAACTCGTGATGATATTTACATCATTGATTTAGACAAAACTGTTGCAGGCATTGAAACTGCATATGAAAAAATTAAGGAGATAAGTACTAACGGTGGAACTTTTCTATTTGTTGGAACAAAAAAACAAGCTAGCGAAGTAGTAAAAGAAGAAGCATTAAGAAGTAATTCTTTCTACGTTAATGAACGTTGGTTAGGTGGAACTTTAACTAATTTCCGTACAATAAGAAGAAGAATTAATCGTCTTGAAGAAATTGAAAAGATGGAAAAAGATGGAGTTTTTGAAGTATTACCTAAGAAAGAAGTTATTGGTTTAAAGAAAGAATATGAAAAACTTAATAAGTTACTTGCTGGTATAAGAGGAATGGTTAAATTACCTCAAGCTATGATAATCGTTGATTCTAAGAAAGAAGAAAACGCTATTCATGAAGCTAACATTTTAAATATTCCAGTATTTGGATTAATTGATACTAATTGTGATCCAGATCATATTGATTATGTTATTCCTGGTAATGACGATGCTATTAAATCTGTAAAAGTTGTTTTAGGTTCTTTAAACAATGCTATTTGTGAAACAAGAAATCTTGAAATGGTAGATTATACTGCTGAAGATGAAAAAACAACTAGCAAAGAAAATAAAGAAACAGTTAAAGCTGAGGAAAATGTTGAACCAGCTAAAAAAGAAAAAGATTTCACTAAAAGTGATTATAAAAAAATGACTGTTGGCGAATTAAAGAAAATAGCCAAAGAAAATAACATTAAAGGTTATTCAAAAATGACTAAAGACGAACTTATTAGTTCATTAGAAAGGAATTAATTATAATGGTTACTGCTGAAATGGTAAAAACTCTTCGTGAAAAAACGGGAGCTGGAATGATGGATTGTAAAAAAGCTTTAGCTAATTCAAATGGAGATATGGCTAAAGCTGAAGATTATCTAAGAGAAAATGGAATTGCTAAGGCTACAAAGAAAGAATCTCGTATTGCAGCAGAAGGACTTGCTAATATTATTATTAATGGAAATAAAGCTGTTATTTTAGAAGTTAACTCAGAAACTGATTTCGTTGCTAAAAATGAAGAATTTAAAAATATGATTGAAAGTATTGGAAATACTTTAGTTAACAGTAACGTTAAAACTGTTGAAGAAGCTCTTAAATTACCATATGAAGATGGAACAATCAACGATTTAATAGTTGGTAAAACAGCTAAAATTGGAGAAAAATTATCTCTAAGAAGATTCGAAGTAGTTACTTTAAATGAAGGAGAAATCTTCGGTAGTTATTTACATATGGGAGGAAAAATTGCTTCACTTGTTATAGTAAACGGAAATAATGAAGATGTTGCTAAAGATGTTGCTATGCAAGGAGCAGCTATGAGACCAACATATACATTTATTGTAGATATTCCTGAAGACGTATTA
>CAZJQA010000008.1:0-12029 GCA_964548285.1 uncultured Muribaculaceae bacterium | reverse complement strand
CGTTAAAGTTCATGATACTCATGTTATCAGATATAGCATCAAAGCAGAAGGCTCTGCACGACAGATAGAACGCCTCATACTGGAAGTGAAAGACGTATTAGTAAGAGAAAGAACAGTTCAAAAAGAACTTGCTATGAAAGAGGGAAAACCTGAAGAAATAGCACTTAAAATGGTAGAAGGAAGAATGCATAAATTCTACAAAGAAATATGCTTAAATGAACAAGACTTCATTAAAGATAGTGGATTAACAGTTGCTAATTATTTAAAAAATAATAATTCAAAATTAATCAAAGCTATCAGATATGAAGTAGGAGAAGGAATGGAACATCGTAACGATGACTTTGCTTCTGAAGTAATGAATCAAGTTAAAGGTAATTAATAAAAAAGATAACTTTAAAATAAAATGTAAAGTTATCTTTTTTTTTTAATATTTTATTGATATAATTGACATAGGGAAAAAAGAGGTGTGTTAAGTAAAAGTATGGAAAAAATTAAAATAAAAGAGAAGCCTAAAATGCCGACTGTTCAAAAAGTTTTATATATTATATGGTTTATAATTATGGTTTATCTATTTATTATTTTAGGTACAAAAGATTATCATGTTCCAATTAATAAGTTAAATGATAAAGATTCTTTTAATAAAGAGTACAATTTAAATATTGATAACATATTTGTATATAAAAATGGAAAAGAAGCTTTAAATATTTTAAACAGTAATGGAATTTTATTTATGGCATATCCCGAAAATATTTGGAGCGATGAATATGCAACCATTCTAAATAGAATCTGTAAGAAATATGGAATAACTGAAATTGGATACTATAATTTTAAAGCGGCAAGAAGTGTTTCTAATAGGGATTATTTAAATATTGTAAATCGCTTAAAAAGTTATAATTTCGTAACTGATAACGGTGTGTCAAATATTTATTCACCAACAGTAGTGTTTGCAAAAAACGGCAATATTATATATTATGATAATGAAACATCAATTATTAAAGGTAATATAACGCCTGAAGAATATTGGACTAATTCAAAAATTTTAAATAAAGAAGCAGAATTTGAATATTATTTAAATATTTATTTAGGATAACTTATGAATAAAAATGAAGTATTATATTCTGTTTTATTTACTATTGTGTTAATGTTAATTTTATTTGGAGATCAAATAATGCTACGTTTTATTACAAATAATCCAAATCCCAATGGACAGCTTATTATAAGTGAGACAAAAACAGAATTAACATTTGCGAGTGAATTAACAATAAATGAAGTTTTAGATATGATTAATAATAAAGAATCTTTTATTCTTTTATCAACTAGAGATGAATGTTTTATATGTAATGATTATTTCAATCTACTTAAAAATGTTTTTTTGAAACACAATATTTCATCATATTATATAAATAGAAGTGTTTTAGATGAATCTAATGATTTATACATTAAATTTTCAAACTATGATCAAAGATTAAAAGAAAATTTAATGTATACTCCATATTTAATGTATTTCAAAAATGGAGTATTACAGGATGAGTTAGTAGGAAAAAAGACTCAACAAGAGATAGAAAATTTTATTATAGATAAAATTTAAAAAAAATAAAGAAAGAGGAATTATATGAATACTGAAGAAAAAATGAAAAAAGCAATAAATACTTTAGAAAGTAGACTTGTAACTATAAGAGCAGGAAGAGCTAACCCAGCGATATTAAATAATATCACAGTTGAATATTACGGAGTAATGACAAACTTACAAAGCTTAGCAAATATTTCTGTTCCAGAAGCAAGAGAATTAATGATTAAGCCATTTGATAAGAATAATTTAAAAAGTATAGAAAAAGCTATTGTTGAAGCAAATTTAGGAATAAATCCAACAAATAATGGAGAAGTTATTATCCTAATGATCCCTGAATTAACAGAGGAAAGACGTAGAGAATACGTAAAAATGGCACACGCAATGGGTGAAGAAGCAAAGATAGCTTTAAGAAATATAAGACAAGATGAAAATAATGACATAAAAGCATTAGAACTTACTGAAGACGAAGAAAAAAAAGAATTAGAAAAGATACAAGAACTTATTACAAAATATAATAAGATTGTAGATGAAAAAATTAAAGAAAAAGACGAAGAATTAATGAGTTTTTAACGATTTTTCTTGAATTTTAAAGAGATTTAGTTTATAATTTGACTAGTAAAAACGAAGGGAGGGGAATATAAATGAATTCCAATAAAGTTATTGTTAAAAATGGTGATATTGATCAAGCTTTAAGAAGATTTAAGGTGGTCGTTGCTAAAAGTGGTGTCCCTTCTGAATTAAAGAAAAGAAAACATTATGAAAAACCTGGCGTTAAGAGAAGAGAAGAAAAGAAAAAAAATATACGTAACGCTAGAAAACATCGTAAAGATTATTAGAATGCTTAGGCGTTCTTTTTTTGAAAGGAATGATACATATGTTAAATGAAAAAATTAAAAATGATTTAGTAAACAGTATGAAAAATAAAGATAAATTCACATTAAGTGTTTTAAGAATGTTAAAAAGTGCAATTCAACTTGAGAGTATAAGCAAAAATAAAGAATTGACTGATGAAGAAATCATAATGGTAATTAAGAAAAACGTTAAACAAAGAGAATCTTCTATTTTAGAATTTGAAAAATTTAATAAAACAGAAGAAGTAAATAATTTACAAAAAGAAATAGAAATATTAAAACAATATTTACCAGCTGAATTAAGTGAAGAAGACATTAATAAAGAAATTACCAAAGTATTTGAAGAGGTAAATCCAAGCTCAATGAAAGATATGGGAATAATAATGAAAAAATTAACAGAATGTATCGGTTCTCGTGCAGATATGTCTAAAGTTAGTGTATTAGTAAAAAATAGAATAATGGAATCTTTAAAATAGATTCTTTTTTTTTAATATTTATGTTACAATCCTATTAGGAGGATATTGATTATGAAGTTAGATGTTGATTACATTAATAAAAAGAGGTATGAAAATGGTGATTACTTATTTACTAAAGATGATTTAGAATATCCTGAAATATTGTCAGATGGTAAATATTTAATTGATGAAAAAGGACATAGGATTGGTACTAGAGGAGATTATTATACAAAGAAATTAATTGAAAACATTTTAGTTAACGGTTGTTGGGATGAGAATCCTCGACCAAAATATGAAACTGATGGAGCTCCTGCATACACGTTAAGTCTTAATAATGTATGTAATTGGACATATTCCATTAAAGATCAAGAATCTCCATTAATCACTTTAAGACCTATTGCAATAAAAAAAGCTGTAGGAGAAGTATTATGGATATATCAAGATGCTACAACAGATTTAAATGTTTTAAAAGATAAATATGGTATTACTTGGTGGGATGAGTGGGATTTAAAAGATAAAGATATGACTCCATTAAGAACAATAGGATCAACTTATGGAGAAATAATCAATCATTATAATCAAATGAAAAACATTTTGAAAGGTTTAAAAGAAAACCCAGATGGAAGAAGACATATTATCGATATGTGGCAATTTGAAGATTTTAAAAAACCACATGGCTTAAAACCTTGTGCATATTCATCTCATTATAACGTAAGACATGGCAGAGATGGTATAAATTACTTAGATATGAAATTAATTCAGAGATCAAGTGATTTCATGGTTGCAGGATGTATAAATCAAATGCAATATTTATCATTAATGTATATGGTTGCAAGAGACGCTCATCTTACACCAGGAAACTTTACTTGGGATGTTACTAATAGTCAAATATATAGTAGACATATTGAACAAGCAATTGAACAATTAAGACGTAAGCCAATATTAGAGAATGATTTAGAACCTTATATAGAGTTAAACTCTTTAAAAAATAACTTTTATGATATGGAAGTTAATGATATAAAAGTAAAAGGTTATGGAAGAGAATTAATTAAAAAAGTTAATCCTCAACAAAAATTTGATAAAGGAATATAATATGGAAAATTTAACAATAATAGCGTGTATTGGAAGCAATAACGAATTAGGAAAAGATAATAAACTAGTTTTTAATATTCATGAAGATATGAGATATTTTAAAGAAAATACTCTAAATAAAACAGTTGTAATGGGAAAAAACACATTTGATTCTTTACCAAAAATTCTTCCTAATAGAAAAAATATAGTTATTTCACGTACATTATTACCTACGCCAGGAATAGTAATATTTAAATCTATAGATGAATTTTTAAGATATGCTGATACTCATTTAGACGAAGATATAATGATTATAGGTGGAGCAAAATTATATAAATCCTTACTTGTTTATACAGATAGACTTTTGTTAACTGAAGTAAATAAACGAGTTGATGCAAACGTTTATTTTCCAAGTATTAACTATGATGAATGGAATAAAACCGTTTTAAGTAGTCATGTTGAAAATGGACTAGAGTATACACATAATGAATATGTAAGAAAAAGACATATAAATTAATTTGTTTATAAAAACTAGTTTATAAGATTGAAAACATCTTAAAAATATGATAATATTTAATTGTCAAAAGGTAAGTAGTATATAAAACCGACTACGTGATATAAGGGAATCAGAACTCTATGTGGTGTAGAAAACTAAACCATTAAGTGATTTAGGATCCTAAAGCATAGACGGGATACCCACCTGCTTTTTAGAGCGGGATTTTATCACCTGCTTACCTTTTGATTTTTTATTTATAAAGAGGTTAATATGTTTGAAAGATTAATTAAAATAATTGGTAAAGATAAATTAGATAGAATTAATAATTCCCAAATTTTACTTATAGGAGTAGGTGGAGTTGGTGGATATATTTTCAATTCACTTGTCCGTAATGGATTTAAAAATATTACTATAATCGATTTTGATAAATATGAATTAAGTAACTTAAATAGGCAACTTTACTCTAGTATTGATAATATTGGATTATACAAAGTAAATGTTTTAAAAGATATAGCATTAAGTATTAGAAAAGATATCAATATTACGGCAATAAATGTAAAATTAGAAAGTAAAATGTTTGATGAGCTTAATTTATCAAGCTATACATATATAATAGATGCTTGTGATGATAGTAAATTAAAGATTGATTTATTAAGATATGCTAAAGATAATAATATAAATATAATAAGTTCAATGGGTACAGGAAATAGATTATATCCTTCAAAATTAGAAATTATGAAGTTAAAAGATACATTTAATGATCCACTAGCAAAAAAAATAAGAACAACTATTGGCAAAAAATATCTAAACATTCCTGTTTTATGTAGTACCGAAGTACCTATTAAAACAAATGGTGTAGGAACATGTAGTGATGTTCCTATGTGTGCAGCTTCATTAATTAGTTCATATGTATTAAGAAAAATAATCGAAGATTAATCTTCGATTATTAAATTATATAAAGCTTTTACATCTTGATTTTTATATATAATATCATACAAAGTATTAATTATTTTATATGATTTGTATCTTCCAATGTAATTTAAAATATTACCTAGATTGTTATATCCTTCTACGGTATTTTTTTTGGCGTATTCAAGAGAATCTTTAACACTCTCACACCTTTTTAAACCAAAGTTGAAATTACGTGATTCCTTCATAGTGTTTGTTAAAAAGAAATCACCCAAAATTCCACCATATAATTCTATTTCTTCAAAAGCATATTTATTATATAATATTTTAGCTAATTCCTTAGAAGCTAAAGTTGTATAACTTACTAATGTAGAAGAGTAGGGATATTTAGCATAAAATATACCAGCTCCAATAGCGTATATGTTTTTTAATATGCTACATAATTCTACTATATTAATATAAGAAATATATTCTAATTTTATAAAACTTGGAAATATCTTTTTTAAAGTAAGATATTCTTTTTTCTTTTTTGACGCTAATGTTATTATACATGGACTATTATTTAATAAATCATCCGCAAGATTAGGACCCGCAAAGAAGCTAATATTAGACACTTTAAGAGACTTTTTAGTATAATCCGATAAGAAATACGGTTTAATACCTATCATGCCTTTAGTACCTATAAAAATAGTCTTATTTTTAAGATTAAATTCTTTTAATTCTGTTATAAGATCTCCATAGTATTTACTACTAACTAATATAAATATAATTTTACTTCCATTTAACGCTTCTTCTAAATTACTAGTAATACTTATATTATCTAAATTTAAATACATTTTATCTTTTAAAGTAATCTTACCTTGTTTATTTGCTTTCTTAGCATAATCTTCATCATGTGTCCATATCTTTATATGGTTATCTTTATTATTACTTAATATATTAATTATTCCTTTAGCAAAAGCTCCACTTCCTAATACTGTTATATTCATCTTTATAATTCCTTTCTTTCTTTATCTATTTTATTTAAATTATTTTCATATATATTATTCTTAGGATGATAATATATCTTATTTTCTAAATTTTTAGGTAAATATGTTTGTTTAACATATGAATTTTTATAATTATGAGGATATTTATAATTAGGACTACCATTCTTAATATGTTCAGGTATTTCTAACACAGGATATTTATTAATATCATTTAAAGCTTCATCTAACGCTAGATGAGCAGAATTAGATTTTGGCGATAAAGCCATTTCTGTTACAATAGTTCCTAAAGGAATTCTTGCTTCAGGTAATCCAACTCTTTCACACGCTTCAATAGCAGCATGTAATTTTGGCCCTAATGAAGGATTTGCAAGACCAATATCTTCATAAACAATAACTGATAATCTTCTATATATACTATCTAAATCTTCAGCTTCTATCAATCTTGCAAGATAGTGAAGGGAAGCATTAACATCACTTCCTCTAATAGATTTTTGCAAAGCTGATAATGTATCATAATAACCATCTTCATTTTTATCGTGAAAAAAGTTCTTCTTCATATTTAATTTCTTCAAAGATTCAACAGTAATATTATTACCAATACCATAATATGCCGTTTCTAATATATTTATGGCACTTCGAAAATCACCACCAGAATAATTTGCTATTAAATCTAATGCATCTTTTGTAACAGTTAAATCTGTTAAATATTGATTAGCTCTAGCTAATCCTTTTATTATATCTTCATTTGTTAATTCCTTTAATTTAAATATTTGGACACGGCTTCTTATTGCAGGATTAATGCTATGATAGGGATTAGATGCAGTTAGTCCTATTAAAGTTATTAATCCGTTTTCAAGATAGGGTAAAAGTAAATCCTGTTTATCCTTATTCATACGATGTATTTCATCTATTATTAAAATCATTCCATTATTTAACTTAGCCTCTTCAATAGCAATATCAAAATCTTTTTTATTATTAACTGTAGCATTTAAAAATTTATATGGTTCATCTAAAGAACATACAATAGCGTTAGCTATTGATGTTTTACCAATACCAGGTCTTCCATATAAAATCATCGAAGTTAAATGTTTATTTTTTACAAGATTATTAATGATTTTATCTTCGCCAATAATTTCTTCTTGACCAATTATTTCATCTAAAGATTTTGGCCTTAATAAATTTGCTAACTTTTCCATAATTCACCATCTATAAAATTATACCAGCAATCGCTTTATTTGACAAACATTAAAATAAACAATATACTTTATTTATGGTGATAAGATGAATACATACATAGAAAAATATTTAAATGAATTAGAATTTACACGAAAACTATCAAAAAACACAATTTTATCTTATAAAGATAACTTAACAAATTTTTACAATTATTTTAAAAACAAAGATATTTTAACATTAAAAAAAAGTGACATCATAAAATATTTAGAATCTCTTGATAATCTAAAAGACACTTCTTTAGCACATTACTTTACTGTAATAAATAATTTCTACAATTTTTGTTTAGAAAATGATTATTTAAATAATAATCCATGCGAAGATATTCATTTACCCAAACTTAGAAAGAAACTTCCAGTATATTTAACCTATGAAGAAATAGATAAACTATTAGATATGAAATTAGAAACACCATATGACTACCGTACTAAAGCAATGTTAGAACTTTTATATGCAAGTGGTATAAGAATTTCAGAACTGATTTCACTTAGATTTAGTAATATTGATTTTGAAAATAGCATCATTAGAGTAGAAGGCAAAGGAAATAAAGAAAGGCTTGTTCCTTATAATGATACATCATCCAAATATTTGAATTTATATTTAAATGTTTATCGACCATTATTAGTAAAAAAAGGGAAAACATATGAAGAATTATTTTTAAATAATAGAGGAACTCCCATATCAAGACAAGGTGTTTTTAAAATATTAAAAGCATTATGCAAAACTAGCGGAATAGAAAAAAATATTAGTCCTCATACTTTAAGACATTCTTTTGCAACGCATCTTTTAAATAATGGGGCTGATCTAAGAGTTATCCAAGAACTATTAGGACATGAAGATATTGAAACAACAGAAATATATACACATATAACAAATAAAGAAGAAAAAGAAAGTTATGATAGTTTTAAACCACGTGATTAATAAAAAAGGAAGCTTAAATAAGCTTCTTTTAGTTACATTTGTTAGAATTACTTTTATTATTACTACAATTATTCTTGTTAGTTTCTTCTTTCTTGTTGACATTATTCTTCTTATTTTGTTTTTTCATTTTTACCTCCTCAAAATTATTATGGCTTATAGATTACCAAATAATACTATATATATTTAATTTACATATAATTAAATAGGAGGTTATCGTGAAACCCTTAATTTTATCTTTTTTATCATCTGTTTTTTCAATGCTCGGATATATACCAATTATATTTAATATAAAAAGAGAAGGGGTAGATAAATTAATTGTAACCTCATTAAGTTTAACAAGCTTTGTCATGTTATATATATCAATTACAGAATTGCTTATTGAAGGTATATCACTTGTAAATAACATTCCTGTTTCAATTATATGTTATTTGACAGGATTATTAATTATGTATATTTTAAAAAAAATAACTTTTAACAAAGTAGGGGGATCAAGTCTTAAAACAGTAGGAATACTATCTTTTATCTGTATGATATCACATAATATTCCCGAAGGAATAATCTCATATATAACATGTGATTATGATATAAAACTAGGCATTAAGATTATAACTTCAATAATGATTCATAATATAAGCGAAGGTATAAGTGTTGCTGTCCCAATATATTATGCAACATTATCAAAAACTAAAAGTTTGATTTATAAAATATTTGCATCGATGGCTGAATTCTTTGGTGCATTATTAGCATTTTTCATATTTAAAGATTATATTTATAATTATATAATTGGATATTTATTATTAATGGTATCTGGAATTATGACTGGATTAGTATTATTTTCATTACTAAAAGAATTATCATTGTATAAATATCCGTTCTATAAATATCTTGGAATCTTTATTGGATGTACTATAGTAATATTACAATTTTTAATTAGTTAACATAATATAGATTATGCAAATTATATATAAAAAATATAATTATAATAATACATGTATAAATATTATATTTCTTAAATATAATCAATCTATATACTATTAATACATTTAATTAATTTAAAATTCATATTAAATATATCAAATATTTATTTGTTATAACATGAATAATTATTCAGTTATTATATATTCGATGCAAAATATCAAACGTTTATTTGCTATGAGATGAATTATCATACACATATAATATTTTCGATGCAAAATTCTATAGTATATTTTTTGCATCTGATGATCAATAATATATCAATCTAATTTTCATTGCAAAATACAATATTTAAAAATGCAATAAAACATATAAGTATTCATTAATATATTTCTCGTTGCAAAATAAAAAGGCTCAAACATGAGAGCCTAATCTTTATTTTTTATAATAGAACCACGAGACTCAATTTCAGCCATTTTTTCAATAACTTCAGAAGCATTTTCACGAGTAACTTCTGTATAACCAAGTTCTTTTAAAGCTTGATCACGATTAATATTTAGTTGTTGAGTTCTTCCTAATTTTTCTTCCTTTTTTTGTTCAATTTCTTTTACAAAACGACGATGAGAATCAACTAATTTTGAACGATTCGCTCCCCCATTATTGTATAAGGATAGGGCAGTATAAAGAATACTTTCAAATATAAATTGCTTTTCTTCATTAAATTTAAATTCATTTGGATCAGTAAACCCAGTAACTTTTGACATATAACCAAATATATATCTAACCTCTGGAACATTATCAATAGATTCTAACATTTGAAATAAATATTTAAAAGCATAATAGTTCTCTTCTCTATTATTATCATCTGATAATTTTTCTCTTAACAAATTAATTATATCATTTAATAAATTTTTAGAATCAGCATCCATATTTTGTAATTCAAAGTATGTTTCATTTTTACAAGATGATTGCACACCTTGATTTAATCTATTTTCAACATTCATAAGATAATCAGTATTAACTTCAATATTTTTAATATCATCAGCATCTTTAATATCAAATAATTTATATAGTAAAATCTTTTTTCCTTTTGGCCATTTATTTAAATCATTAAGTTCAAGATAATTATATATCATTTGTCTTGAAACTCCTAAGTATTTTGCTAATCTTACCTTAGAAATTCCTAATTCCTGTAATAAGTCTTTTAAATTCTGCATTATATCCCTACTCTCTTTATTTACATATAAATTATAGTTCACTTAACACTTTTATGTCAAGTAAATTATGCCTTTAAATAAAGGTTTTAGTATAAAAAAACTAATCAAAACAGATTAGTTAAAATTTATAAATACCAAAGCTTTTCACCATTTTTGTAAACTTCTTTAATAGTGCCACAACCAAGACATTCTTCTCCAAGATAAAAGACACAAAATTGTCCAGGAGTAACAGATTTAACTCCCTCAGGATATTTTACTTTTATCATATTATTTTCAAGATAAGTTAAGCTTACTGGATAATCTTCACCTCTGTAACGAAACTTTGCTGTACAAAATGTAGGATGTTCACTACTAATAAGATTAACATTTTCTAATAAGCATTCATCTGTGATAAGATATTTGCTATCGTCTCCAAAAGCAACATATAAAATATTATCTTTAACATTTTTTCCACAAACATAATGTCTATCAGAAAAACCTGATATACCAACATACCTTCTTTGACCTATTGTATAATTCATAAGTCCAGTATGTTTTCCAATCACTTCGTTTGTTTCAACATCAATTATATCTCCTGGATTAGGTTTTAGATAATTACTTATAAATTTTTGATAATTTCTTTCTCCAATAAAACAAATACCTGTTGAATCTTTCTTCTTTGCAACATTCAAATTATTTTCAATAGCAATTTTACGTACTTCATCTTTCGTAAGATTTCCTACAGGAAATAAAACATCTTTTAATTGATTAGGACTTAACATTGCTAAAAAATATGTTTGATCTTTATTTAAATCTTTACTTCTTAACAATTTTCCATTTTCAAGTCTGGCATAATGACCAGTTGCCATATAATCTCCACCAAGTTTTTTTACTTCTTCTTTAAAAGAAGCAAATTTAATATATTTATTACATAATAAATCCGGATTAGGTGTTCTACCTTTTTTTAGTTCTTCAAGAAAATAAGTAAAAACATTATCCCAATATTCTTTTATAAAATCCACACGATGTAAAGGGATTCCAATAATTTCACATGTTTTTAAAGCATCGTTATAATCAGTCTCTTGAGGGCAAATATTTTCTTCTAAAGTTGGATTTCCATTTATATCATTATTTAAATAAGCATCCCAATTACGCATGAATAAGCCTTCAACTTCATATCCTTGTTTTTTTAATAATAAAGCTGATACAGCTGAATCTACGCCACCGCTCATTCCAACAATTACCTTTTTCTTTTCCATACTTGCCTCCATTCGCCCAGTATTATATCACGAATAATAAAATAAGTAAAATGATGAAAAAAGCTTAATTATCTCATTTAAAAAATCATTATTTTAATAAAACATATATATTATTAATAATATCAGAAAGAAATATATTTAATAAAAATTCATAAATTAAATTA